>JBBKVU010000548.1:0-12307 GCA_037968595.1 Comamonas sp. | reverse complement strand
CGCGCGCCGTGAGCTTGCCCGCGGACCTGGCCTTGGCCACCGCGGCCTCGCCGCCCATGGCCAGCGCAAACGCCTGGCGCCGCGCGAGCTCGTCCAGCGAACTGCCCCATTCCTTGCTTTGCATTCAGTGCTCCTGTGGTGTTGCGCCGCGCACCACGCCCGAGTGGAGCAGTGCCGCGATGGCTTGGGGGTCCAGGCCCAGCTCGCTGGCCAGCACGCTGGCGCTGTCGCCGCCGAGCTCGGGCCCCGTGTGGCGTATGCGCCCCGGCGAGCGCGACAGCTTGGGCACCACGCCCACCTGGCGCGTGCTGCCCAGCTGCGGATGCGCCACCGTGGCAAGCATGTCGCGCGCGCGGTAATGCGGGTCGGCAAAGATGTCCTCGACGGTCAGCACGCGCGATACCGGCACGCCCGCCTGCTGCAGCAGCGCTTCGACCTCCACGCCCGGGCGCGTGCGCGTCCAGTCGGCGACCCGCGCGTCGACCGCCTGCATGTTGCCCGGCTGGCCGCGCGAACGGATGGTGGCAAAGCGCGGGTCGGTCAGCAGTTCCGGCTGCTGCATGGCATGGGCCAGGCGCTCGAACGTTGCATTGCTGTTGGCGGCAATCAGCACATAGCCGCCTTCGGCCGTGGGGTAGAGGCTGTTGGGCGCCATCGACGGCAGGTTGGGGCCCTGGCGCATGGGCACCTGGCCCAGCTTGTCAAAGGTCGGCACGACCGACTCCATCTGCGAGAACGCGGCCTCGTAGAGCGCCACGTCGACCACCTGGCCTTCGCCGGTGCGGTCGCGGTGGCGCAGCGCCGCCAGAATGCCGAAGGCCGTGTACACCGACGTCAGGTAGTCGGTGGTCGCCAGCGCCACGCGCGAGGGCGGGCGATCGGGGTCGCCGGTCATGTGGCGCACGCCGCCAAAGGCCTCGCAGATCGCGCCATAGCCCGGCAGATGGGCGCTGGGCCCGTCCTGGCCGTAGCCGCTGATGCGCGCGTAGATGATGTCGGGCTTGGCCTGGGCCAGCGTCTCGTAGCCCAGGCCCAGGCGCTCGAGCACGCCGGGGCGGTTGTTCTCCAGCACCACGTCGGCGCGCTCCATCAGCGACTGCGCCAGCGCGCGGCCTTCCTCAGTTTTCAGGTCGATGACGATGGAACGCTTGCCGCGCAGTATGGACGCGCTGTAGAGCGAGACCGCGCCCACATGGTTGCCCATCTGGCGCACCGGGTCGCCGTCGGGCGGCTCGATCTTGATCACGTCGGCGCCGAAATCGGCCAGCAGGCGGCCGCAGGCCGGCCCGGCAATCGTGGTGCAGATCTCGACCACGCGGATGCCGGTCAACGGCCCATTGCCGTTCGAGGAAGTGGGAGTGGAAGTGGAAGTGGTCATTTGAGCAATTTCAGTTCGCGCAGCAGGGCCGTGGCGCTGCTGATCTCGTTGCGGACATAGGCATTTGCCTGCGCATGGTTCATGAAGCGCGGCGTGACCTCGTACTGGTCCAGCGTGTGCAGCCATTCGGGCGAGGCCGCCATGGCCTGGAACTGCGTGTCCCAGAACGCGATCTGCGCCGCGCCCAGGTCCTTGGGGAAATACACGCCCTGCACCGAAGTGAAGGCCGCGTTGACGCCCTGCTCCTTCCAGGTGGGCACCTGGGCCAGCGTGCCCTTGAGCCGCTGCTCGGACGACACGGCAAGCGCGCGCAGGCTGCCGTTGCGCACGCCTTCAACCACGTTGGCGGCGCTTGACGAGACCAGGTCCACATGGCCGCCCATCAGCGCCACCACCGACTCGCTGGAAGCACGGAACGCGGCCACCGTGAGGCTGCCCATGTCGACGCCGGCCGCGGCCAGCGGCTTGAGCAGGCCGATATGGATATGGTTGAGCAGGTTGGGCGCGACGGCAATGCGCACGCTGCCCGGATCGCGGCGCAACTGCGCGACGAGATCGGTGGCGGACTTGAACGGCGAGTCCGCGCGCACCGCCACGGCCAGCGCCTCCTCGAAGAAGATCGGCCCGACGGTGAAGTCGCGCAACAGGTCGTGCTTGAACTGGCCCAGCACCTGGCCCAGCATGAAGCCCGTCGACAGCATCGAGAAGATGTGGGCGTCGCCGGGGCGCTGCAGCAGCGGCGCGGCGGCAATCATGCCGCTGCCGCCGGGGCGGTTGCTGACCACGAAGCTCTGCCCGCCGAGCGCGCCGCTGGCGTCGAGTATCTTCTTCATCACCCGGCCGTAGATGTCGACGGCCCCGCCGGCCGCGGCGGGAATCACGTACTCCACGCGATTGCTCGGCTTCCAGGACGCCGCGGCCGCGGTCCCCCAGCCGGCCAGCGCGGCCAGGGCCGCGGGAAAATGTCTGCGCTGCATGCTGTCTCTCCTTCAGAGCGATAAGCGAGCGCTGCCGGGCACAGGCGCCTGGGCAGCGGCCTGGAGCCGGTCAGCCGACCTGGCCGACGATCTGGCCGTCCTCGACCGAATCGCCCTCCTTCACATGCAGCTCCAGCAGCCGGCCGGCCTCGGCGCTCATCACGGGGATTTCCATCTTCATGGACTCGACGATCAGCACCGGCTCGTCGGGCGAGACTTCGCCGCCGACCTCGACCAGGACTTTCCAGACTTTTCCGGTGACTTCGGACATCAGCGCAACTGTGGACATGGTGATTTCTCCAGGGTGTGAAAGGAAGGGAAAAGGAATCAGGCGGCGAGCACTTCGGCCGCCAGGCCGGTGTGCACGTTGCCGCTGCGAAACGCGTCGCTTTCCAGCACGCGCTGGATGAAAGGAATGTTGTGCCGCACGCCTTCAATGCGGGTTGCCGCCAGCGCCTGCTGCAGGCGCGCTATGGCCAGGGCCCGCGTGTCGGCATGCACGATCAGCTTGGCGATCATCGGGTCGTAGTGGGGGGTGACGGCGCAGCCCTGGGCATAGCCGGTCTCGACGCGAATTCCCTGGCCCACGGGAAACTCCAGCACCTTGAGCGTGCCCGGCGAGGGAAAGAAGCGCACCGGGTCTTCGGCATAGATGCGCGCTTCTATCGCATGGCCGCGCACCGTCACGGGCGCGGGAATGACGGCACTCAAAGGTTCGCCCGCGGCCAGGCGGATCTGCGCCACCACCAGGTCCACGCCGGTGATTTCCTCGGTCACCGCATGCTCCACCTGCAGCCGCGTATTGGTCTCGAGAAACTGAAAGCCGCCGCCCGGCGCGTGCAGCGTCTCCACGGTGCCGATCACGTCGTAGCGCATCTTGGCCAGCACGCCGACGATCTCGTCGCCGGCCGCGGCCACCACTTCGCGCGGCAGCAGCGGCGCGGGCGATTCCTCTATCACTTTCTGGTGGCGCCGCTGCACCGAGCAGTCGCGCTCGAACAGGTGGCAGACATTGCCCGCGCGGTCGGCGAGGATCTGGAACTCGATATGCCGCGGCTTTTCCAGCAGGGGCTCGAGGTAGAGCTCGGCGCTGCCGAAACTGCGTCGTGACAGCGAGCCCGCCTGCTCCACCGCCTTGGCCAGCTCCGCGTCGTTGCGCGCCGCAATCATGCCTATGCCCCCGCCGCCGGTCGCGGGCTTGACCAGCACCGGGTAGCCGATCTCGTGCGCCATGCGCCTGTCCTGCTCGGGGTCGCCGCTGAGCAGGCCCGAGCTCGGCGCCATCTGCAGGCCGTGGCCGCGCATCAGTTCGCGCGCCCGCGTCTTGTGCCCCATGGCGTCTATCCATTCGGGGCTGGGGCCTATGAACACCGCGCCCTGGGCCTGCACGCGGCGCGCGAACCCGGCGTTCTCCGACAGGAAGCCGTAGCCCGGGTGCAGCGCATCGGCGCCGCTGTCGCGCAGCACCTGCAGGATGGCATCCTGGTTGAGATAGCTCATGCCGGGTTCGGCCGGGCCTATGCAATGGCTTTCATCGGCCTGCGCCAGATACGGCAGCTGCGCATCGGCTTCGGAATACACCGCCACCGAGCGTATGCCCATGGAGCGCAGCGCGCGCAGCACGCGCGCCGCGATCGCTGCCCGGTTGGCGACCAATACCTTGTGGAACATTCTTCTCTCCCGTTTGAGAAATTCAGGGCGCAGCCGTCCCCCTGCGCCTGGCAAGGCGCAGCGCGCTGCGACGGTTTCTGGAAACTCAGTAGCTCGTCGGCCAGGTCCGCATCAGGTGCTCACCGACGCCCCCCGACAGTCGCAGCTGGTGGACTTCAAGGCTGCGCATCAGGTGGGCGCGGGTCTGCGCCGGGTGGATCACGGAGTGCGCGGCATAGACCGCCGCGGCGTCGTAGGCGCTCGTGCCCTTGGTCATCTCGGCCAGCAGCTCTTCGTAGCGCTCGGGGTCGTCCTGCGGCTCGACGCCATGCACGATGGAGACCGCCGAGCGCGGGTCCATGAAGTTCACTTCGGCCGTGAACCAGTTGATGACTTCGTCGGCATTGCCGCCTCCGCCCATGTTCAGCACCGCCTGTCCGTAGGTCTTGCGCATGACCACCGAGATCTTCGGCACGCTGACCAGCGACATCGCGTTCATCCAGTTCATCACGCGGCCGATCGCGCCCTGGCGCTCGCCTTCGACACCGATCAGGAAGCCGGGCTGGTCGGCCATGAACACCAGCGGAATGTTGAACGAGTCGCACAGCACCAGAAAGCTCACCACCTTCTCGCACGACTGCGGATCGATGGCTCCGCCCTTGTAGATCGGGTTGCTGGCGACAATCCCCACGGAGCGGCCGTTGAGCCGCGCCAGCGCCGTGACGATGGAGCGCCCGAAGCGCGGCTTGAGCTCGAACACCGAGTCCCTGTCGTAGATCAGCGCCAGGATCTTGCGCACGTCATAGACCTGGGTGCGCGACTGCGGCAGGATGTCGAGAATGCGTTGGCCCTGCTCGCCCGAGCCTTCGGGCACGGGGTGCACGGGCGGCGCCTCGTTGTGGTGGCTGGGCAGATAGGAAAGAAACTTCTGCACCGCCTCGAGCGCCTGCTCGTCGGTATCCACCGCCAGGTCCACCATGCCGGTGACTTCGGTATGCAGCTTCCAGCCGCCCAGGGCTTCGGGGTCCACGGCTTCATTGATGGCGCGCGAAGTCAGCTTCACGCTGGACACCGCGGTGATCGCGCCCTTGCGCATCACCACGAAGTCGGCCAGCGCCGCGTACCACGACGACGAACCATAGCAGTGGCCCAGCACCGCCGACACCCAGGGCGTCTCGCGCATGCGCCGGTACTGCGTCGGGCGGTCGCCGCTGCCCACGCCGGCCGCGCCCATGACATCGGGCATGCGCGCTCCGGTCGACTCGCCGAGGAACACCATGGGCAGGCCGCGCTGCGTGGCAATGCGCTTCACATGGCCGATCTTGGCCGAGTTCACGGTGCTGCTGGACGCGCCCATCACGGTGAAATCGTTGGAGACCACGGCCACGTCGCGTCCGCCGATGCGGCCGAAACCCGCGAGCTTGCCGTCCCCCGGCGAGCGCTCGCGCATCTCGGGACGGATGCTGGTGGCAAACAGCCCCATCTCATGAAAGCTCTGATCGTCGACCAAGCGGTCTATGCGTTGGCGCGCATTGAGCACGCCCTGCTGCGCACGTTCCTGCAGCTTCTCGGCGCCTCCCATGGCCAGGGCCTTCTGCAGGCGTTCTTGGTGTTGATTGATTGCGGCTTCGAACATCATGGCTACCTATGGTGGTTAACGCAGTTCCACTGCTTTTTGCAACTCGGGCATGGACTTGGCCAGGCCTTTCCAGGTCTGCACTTCCTCTTCCATGAAAGTGCGCAGCGCGGCCGGCGTGGTGGCCGTGGCCTGGGCGCCGATCTGCTCGAGCTTCCTGGAGAAATCTTCCTGGGCGACGATGCGCTGCGTGGCCTCGGCCAGCTGGCGCACGATGGGCTCGGGCGTCGCCGCCGGAGCGAGCAGGCCGAACCAGATGCCGATGTCATAGCGCACCCCGCTTTCCTCGAAGGTCGGCACGGCCGGCAGGGCGGCAATGCGCTGCCTGGAGGAAATGCCCAGCGCCTTGAGGTGGCCCGACTGGATATGCGGCAGCAGCACCGGCACCAGCGCGAACACCGCGTCCACCTGGCCGCCGATGGCGTCGGTCGTGGCCTGGGCGCCACCCTTGTAGGGCACATGCATGAACGGCGCCGCGGCCCGGCTCTTGAGCATCTCCACGTACAGGTGCAGCTGCGCGCTCGACACCGTGTATTTGCCCGGCGACTGCTTGGATTTGGCGAGCATTTCCTGCACGTTGGAGAACGGCGCCTTGGCATGGGCCGCGACCAGGAACGGCACGCGCGCAATCATGCTGACCGGCTCGAACGACTTGATGGGATCGAACGGCGGCTGCGGGCCGAAGATCGAATTGACGCTGGGCGTGCCGCCGCCAAACAGCACGGTGTAGCCGTCGGGCCTGGCCTTGGCCACCGCGTCGGCGCCGATGTTGGTCGCGGCGCCGGGGCGGTTGTCGACGACCACCGACTGCTTGAGCTCCTGCCCCAGCTTCTCCGCGTACAGGCGGGCAATCATGTCGGTACTGCCTCCGGCCGGATAGGAGACAACCATGCGTATGGGCTTTTGCGGGAAGTCGGCTGCGCACGCAGTTGCCGCCACTCCCAGAACCAGCGCCGCCCCCGCGGCTATCGCATGCAAAATCATCATCAGTTGTCTCCTTTGATTGTTCCGCCCGCGCGCCGCATTGTTTTTTTCCTGGCGCGAAGACAATGATCACTTCCTCCGGCGATTTAGTCAACAAGGTTTACCAATAAGGTGAGTTCCACATGATCAGTTCCAAGAAGCTGGCCCAGTTGCGCGAAACGCGCCCCTTTGGCATAGGCCGGCTGTTTCTCCTCGCGCGCCGCGATTTCTCGCATCGCCTGGCGCAGAAAATGGCGGGCAAGCATCCCGACGGGCGCATCCCCGGAGGCTCGCTGCTGCCGTTCATAGACCTCGAAGGCACGCGCAGCACCGAGCTGGCCAAGCGCGCCGGCATTTCCAAGCAGGCCGTGGCCAAGTTGCTCAAGGAGCTGGAGGAAGCCGGCCTGGTCACGCGCGCCGAAGACCAGAGCGACGGCCGCGCGCAGTTGGTGCGCTTCACGGAAGACGGCGTGAACTACCTGCTGCAGATCCATGCGGCGATCAAATCCATAGAGCAGGAATACGAGGCCTTGCTGGGCGCAGACCAGTTGCAGGCCTTGCGCGGCAGCCTGAGCCTGCTGGCCTATTCCCAGGACGAGCAGGCCTAGGCACGGCTGCATTTTTTCGCGCGCAAACGCGATCAAAATAGCCCGGTCCGCTTTTCTTTCAACGACAGGTTTCTGCCCCGGCGCTGCGGCGCATCGAAAGTTTTTCCATGTCCCAACCTCCCCGTCTCCTGCAAAACGGCGCCATGCCGCTGGCCTCTCTTGACCGCGATCTCGCCGAACAGTTCGACATCCACCGCCTCGACCAGGAAGCCGACCGCGCGGGCTTTCTCGCCGCGCATGGCAGCGAGTTTGTCGGTCTGGTCACTGGCGCCGCCACGGGCGCCAAGGCCGAACTGGTGCGCGCCCTGCCCAACCTGCAGGTCGTGAGCAGCTTTGGCGTGGGCTATGACGCGCTCGACGAAGCCGCGCTGGTCGCGCAGAAGGTGCGTGTCGGCTACACGCCCGATGTGCTCAATGATTGCGTTGCCGATCTGGCCTTCGCGCTGCTGCTGGACGTCTCGCGCGGCGTCAGCGCGGCCGACCGCTTCGTGCGCCGCGGCGAGTGGGCCAAGGGCCGCTTCCCGCTGCAGACCCGGGCCTCGGGCAAGCGCCTGGGCATCTTCGGCATGGGCCGCATAGGCTCGACCATTGCCCGCCGCGCCGCGGGCTTCGACATGGAAGTCGGCTACCACAATCGCCGCCCCGTCGAAGGCTCGCCCCATGCCTACAAGGACTCGCTGCTGGCCCTGGCCGAGTGGGCCGACTACCTGGTGGTGGTGGCCGCGGGCGGCGCCGCAACCCGCCATCTGGTCAACGCGCAGGTGCTGGACGCGCTCGGTCCGCAGGGCTTTCTGGTCAACGTGGCACGCGGCAGCGTGGTCGACGAAGCCGCGCTGGTGCAGGCCCTGCAGCAGGGCCGCATCGCGGGCGCGGGCCTCGATGTGTTCGAGGACGAACCCAGGCCGCTGCCCGCGCTGCTGGAACTCGACAACGTGGTGCTGGCACCGCACATGGCCAGCGGCACGCACGAGACCCGCCGCGCCATGGCCGATCTGGTGCTGGAGAACCTGCACAGCTTCTTTGCCACGGGCCGGCCGAAGGCGGAAGTGCCCTGGTCGGCCGCGCTCTGAGCGCCGCGCCCGGGCTTCAGGGCGGCGTGCCGAGCTGATCGCCCAGCCGCGCGCCCAGGTGGGCGCGAATATGGGCGGTGATCGCCCTGGCCTGGTCGTCGCCCAGTTCGTGGGCGGCGCTCTCGCGCGCCGTGAAGTGCATGATCAGCAGCGCGCGCAGCTTCTCGAACGCCTGCGGGTTCTTGTGCCCGCAGACGATGTCATTGCGATCGATCACCCGCTCGATCACGCCGGGGTCGAGCAGGCGTATGCGGCAGATGATTGCCAGCTGGGCGATTTCCAGATCGATGCTTTCCAGAATCGTCTCCCAGTGCCGGGGACTCGATGGACTGACGGTCATTTTTTCATTTCCAGGTTGAAATTGCCGCGCCATTCGCCGCGCGTGGGCTAGGCCACAGGAATGCGGTTGACCAGGGCCTCGCCGCGCTCGAAGGCGCTGATGCTGGCAATGGTGGTCTGCATGATCTGGCCTATGGCTTCCCGCGTGAAGAAGGCCTGATGGCCGGTGACGATCACGTTCGGGAACGACACCAGCCGCTGTATCACATCGTCCGTGATGATGGTCGAGGACAGATCCTGGAAGAACAGGCTGGCCTCCTGCTCGTAGACGTCGATGGCCAGGCCGCCCAGCTGGGCCGTCTTCAGCGCCTGGATCGCGGCCTCGGTATCGACCAGCGCGCCGCGGCTGGTGTTGACCAGGATAGCGCCGCGCTTGGCGCCCGCCAGCGTCTGCGCGTTGACGATGTGGCGCGTGTGCTCGGTCAGCGGGCAGTGCAGCGAGACCACGTCGCTCTGGGCCATCAGCTCCTGCGCCGCCACATAGCGCCCGCCGATGGCGTTGAAGACCGGGTTGGGCTGCGGATCATGGCCCAGCACCGTGCAGCCGAAGCCACGCATGATGCGCGCGAAGATGGTGCCTATCTTGCCGGTGCCGACCACGCCCACCGTCTTGCCGTGCAGGTCGAAGCCCATCAGGCCGTCGAGCTCGAAATTGCCGTCGCGCGTGCGCACGCTGGCGCGGGCGATCTTGCGGTTGACGGCCAGCAGCAGGCCCACGGCGAACTCCGCCACCGAATGCGGCGAGTAGTCGGTCACGCGCACCACCTCGATGCCCAGGCGCGCGGCGGCCGCGGCATCGACATGGTTGTAGCCGGTGGAGCGCGTGGCGACCAGGCGCGTGCCCTGCGCGGCCAGCAGGGCCAGCACTTCGGCGTCGACGTTGTCATTGACGAACACGCAGACCGCGGCGCAACCGGCGGCCAGCGCCGCAGTGTCGCGCGTCAGCCGGTCCTGCAGGAAGACCAGCTCATGGCCGGCCTCGCTGTTGGCCTGCGTCAGCAGGGATTTGTCATAGCGGCGGGTGCTGAAGACGGCGGTTTTCATGGCTGCGGTTCTTTTCCTGGAAGTGGCATCGGCAGGGGAACAGTAACCGGGATGAATGCCCCACTGGCGCGCTCGCCCATCAACAGGCAGGCCTGCACGCCTGCCGCCGCCGCTCACCAGTAGCCCAGCAGCTTCCACCAGGCCGTGCCGATCAGCGCGAACACCAGCAGCTCGAGCACGCACATCACCGCGCCCACGCGCCACCAGTTGCCCAAGGTCACATAGCCGCTGCCGAAGATGATGGGCGAGGTGCCGGTCGCGTAGTGCGTCAGCGTCATCATGATCGCCGAGCCGGCCACCATCATCAGCATGAAAGGCACGACATACTCGGGCGGAATCAGCTGCGCGCCCACGGTCAGAAAGGCCAGCATCATGGCGCTGATATGGGCCGTGGTGCTGGCAAACAGGTAGTGCGAGAACACGAAGGCCAGCACCAGCACGGCGGCGATCGGCAGCCAGCCCATGCCGCTGGCGACGATCGCATCCTTCATGCCGATCGAGAACCAGGTGATCACGCCCAGCTTGTTCAACTGCTCGGCCAGCATCACCAGCGCGCCAAACCAGACCAGCGTGTCCCAGGCGCTTTTCTCGGACAGCACGTCGTCCCAGTCTATGGTGCCGGTGATGATCAGGATGAACAGGCCCACGCAGGCAACCACCGTCGGGTCCAGCGTGAACGCCGGGCCGAGCAGCATGGCCGGAACGTTGGCCCACAGCAGCAGCATCAGGCCGAAGGTGGCCATCATGACCTTCTCGCTGCCCGAGAGCGGGCCCATCTTCTGCATCTCGGCGCGCGCATGGACCACGGCATCGGGCGTGGCCTTGAGTTCGGGCGGGGACAGCAGATAGATCACCAGCGGCATCAGCAGCAGGCACACCAGGCCGGGCAGCAGCATGCACAGCGCCCAGGTGGTCCAGCTCAGGTGGAAGCTCTGGTTCGTGGCCTTGGCGACGAAGTCCACCACCAACGGGTTGGGCGCGGTGGCCGTGAGGAACATGGCCGAGGTGATGGGGTTGGCGTGGTAGTTGACCAGCGCGAGATAGGTGCCCACCTTGCCCTCGGTGCCCTTGGCCGGATCGGAGTCGAAGGCGCTGGCAATGGACTTCATGATCGGGTGCACGATGCCGCCGCCGCGCGCCGTGTTGCTGGGCGTGAACGGCGCCAGCACCAGCTCGCAGATGGTCAGGCCGTAGCCTATGCCCAGCGTGCGCTTGCCCAGCAGCGCGATGAACATCAGGCCTATGCGATTGCCCAGCCCGGTCTTCTTTAGGCCGCGCGAAATCAGGATGGCAATCACGATCAGCCAGATCAGCGGGCTGGAAAAGCTGCTCAGGGCGTCGGTGATCGCGCCCTTGGAGGAGTTGGAGGTGACCTGGGACAGCGAGACGATGACGATGGCCATCAGCGCCATCACGCCTATGGGCATCACCTTGAGAATGATGGCGACGATGGTGGTCAGGAAGATCGCCACCAGGCTCCAGGCCTTGGGCGTGAGTCCGTCGGGCGTGGGAATCAGCAGCAAGGCCACCAGCACCGCGGTGGCAATCAGCGCCGGGACCAGCCGAAACGGCACGGCGGCCTCGAAGTACCGAAACACCGCCACGATCTTTTTCCACATATGCCGCTCCCTGGAATCAAGCCAATCCGTACCGTTATCGGTCCAGGGACTTATAGCATTCCAGTGTGTGCGATGCGCTGGGAGCGCTCGGCGCGCCGGCGCGCGCCCCGACCTCAGGCCAGGTTGGGCGCCAGCAGGCTGCGCAGCTCGGCCTCGTCCATGCCGCGGCGCTTGGCCATGTCGATCAGCTGGTCGTCGCCGATCTGGCCCACGTTGAAGTAGGTCGAATCGGGGTGGCCCAGGTAGAAGCCACTGACGCTGGACGCGGGCATCATGGCCAGGCTTTCGGTCAGCGTCATGCCGATGTCGGGGCATTGCAGCGTCTCGAACAGCGCGATCTTGGCGGTATGGTCGGGGCAGGCCGGATAGCCGGGCGCGGGGCGAATTCCCTGGTACTTTTCCTTGATCAGCTCGGCATTGCTGAGCTGTTCATCGGGCGCATAGCCCCAGAGGTCGGTGCGCACGCGCTGGTGCAGGCATTCGGCAAAGGCTTCGGCCAGGCGGTCGGCCAGCGACTTGAACAGGATGCCCGAGTAGTCGTCGAGCTGGGCTATGAACTCCTGCTCCTTCTTCTCCATGCCCAGACCCGCCGTGACGGCAAACAGGCCGGCGTAATCCTTGATGCCGCTGTCCTTGGGCGCGACGAAGTCGGCCAGGCAGCGGCTGGGGCGCATCACCCCGTCCACGGCCTGCTTCTCGGTCTGCTGGCGCATGCCGTACCAGGTCAGCAGCACCTGCGTGCGGCTGTCGTCGGTATAGAACTCGATGTCGTCGCCCACGCTGTTGGCCGGGTACAGGCCGATCACGCCGTTGGCCGAGAGCCAGCGGCCGCTGATGATCTTCTGCAGCATCGCCTGACCGTCGGCCATGACCTTGCGCGCCTCCTCGCCGACGATCTCGTCGTCGAGGATCGCGGGATAGGGGCCGGCCAGGTCCCAGGTCTGGAAGAACGGGCCCCAATCGATGAAGCGCGCGATCTCGTTCAGATCGAAGTTCTTGAACACGCGCCGGCCCAGCGCGCGC
>JBBKVU010000547.1:0-5188 GCA_037968595.1 Comamonas sp. | reverse complement strand
TGATAGCCGCCGCGCAGCTGGCCCGCATGAAGCGCGGCGCGCACCTGGTGAACGCCTCGCGCGGCACCGTGGTGGACATAGACGCACTGGCCGACGCCCTGCGCAGCGGCCAGATCGCGGGCGCGGGCTTTGATGTGGTCTCGGCCGAGCCGCCGCCGGCCGACCATGTGTTCATGTCCTTGCTCGATCTGCCGAACTTCATACTGACGCCGCATGTGGCCTGGGCTTCGCAGGAGGCCATCCAGGGTCTGGCCGACCAGCTGATAGACAACATCGAGGCCTTCGAGCGCGGCCAGCCGGTCAACGTGGTGCGAGCGGCCGCCTGACCGTCTGCCTTGCGCAGCAGCGCGCGACATTTCGCGCGCACCTGCCTGTTTTTTGAGCATGGCCTGGAAAGCCAGCACTGGCGCGGCTTTGCGGGGTTATTGCGGCAGTTATGCACAAGCTTGCTCCCCTGTCTTGGGGATAAGCTGGTGGCCCGGACGCAATCACTTCGGCGTCGCCTGCAGCAGCCAGTCGATGAAGGCCTGCATGGCTGCGGTCACCGGCCGTGACTTCAGGCGCGTGAGCCAGTACCGGCCGGTGTGGATCTCGGTCTCGAACGGCCGCACCAGCCGGCCCTGCTGCAGTTCCTGCGTAAACATGCGCACCGGCAGCAGCGCAATGCCCGCGCCCTGGGCTGCCGCCTGGGCCATGGTCAGCGAGGAGTCGAACACCGCGCCGCGCAGCAGCGGGCAGGGCGTGGCCGCGGCGGCAAACCAGGCCCCCCATTCGTCCGCCCGGTAGGAGCGCAGCAGCACCTGGCCGGCGAGGTCGCCAGGCGTGTGCAGCGTGGCGCCCAGGGCGGGCGTGCACATGGCCGACAGCGGGGCGGCCAGCAGGGCCTGGGCTTCGGTGCCATGCCAGGCGCCGTCGCCAAAGCGGATGGCATAGTCCAGGCCTTCGCCCGCGATGTCGACCCGGTTGTTGTGGGTGAACAGCCGGAAGTCGACAAAGGGATGGGACTGCTGGAAGTCACGCAGGCGCGGAATCAGCCAGCCTACGGCAAAGGTGCCGACCACGCCCACGGTCAGCGCCTCGCGCGCACGCCCGTCGCCGAACTGGTCGAGCAGCTGGCCGATGCGCTCGAACGACTGGGCCAGCACCGGCAGCAGCGCCTGGCCTTCGTCGGTCAGCGCCAGGCCGCGCGGCAGCCGGCGAAACAAAGTCACCTGAAGGCGGTCCTCGAGGTTCTTCACATGCTGGCTGACCGCGGTCTGGGTGACATTCAGCTCGGCGGCGGCGCGCGTGAAGCTCAGGTGGCGCGCGGACACTTCGAAAGCCCGCAAGGCGTTCAACGGTAAATGCATACAGCTCCAGCAGGCCCAAGTTTTTCTGGGGTCAAAGCTCGATTATTACGGTTTGTTCTGAGCGTTCAAGCGCGGCATGATTGCTTTCATTCAATCCCACACAAGGAAAACATGGAACGACGTCCCTTCATTCGCGCAGCCGGTCTGGCTGCGGTCAGCGTTGTCACCGCAGGCTGCGCCATTGCCCGCCCGCCTTCCAGCGCCCAGGCGCGCCAGTTCAAGCAGGCGCTGCAGCAGATAGAGATCGACAGCGGCGGCCGCCTGGGCGTGGCGGTGCTCGACACCCACACCGGCCTGGCCTATGCCCACCGCGGCTCCGAGCGCTTCCCGATGTGCAGCACCTTCAAGTTTCTGGCTGCCGCCCTGGTGCTGGACCGCGTCGATCGCGGCCAGGAGCAGCTGGCGCGGCGCATCGCGGTGCAGGCCAGCGACATGGTCCCGCATGCACCCGCCACCGAGCCGCGCGTGGGCGGCGCTCCCATGAGCATGGCCGAGCTGTGCGACGCCGCGGTGACGCTCAGCGACAACCCGGCGGCCAATCTGATGCTGAAAAGCTTCGGCGGCCCCGCGGCGCTCACGGCCTATGCACGCTCCCTGGGTGATGATTTCACGCGCCTGGACCGCATGGAGCCCGAACTGAACGAAGCCACTCCCGGCGATCCGCGCGACACGACCACGCCCGAAGCCATGCTGCAGACCCTGCGCAAGATCGTGCTCGGCGACGCGCTGTCGTCGGCCTCGCGCGCGCAGATCACGCGCTGGCTGCTGGACAACAAGACCGGCGACCGCAAACTGCGCGCCCAGCTGCCGCCAGGCTGGCGCGTCGGCGACAAGACCGGGGGCGGCGCCCATGGCACGAACAACGATGTCGGCCTGCTCTGGGCGCCGGGCGGGCGCGCGCCCATTCTGGTCAGCAGCTATCTGACGCAGACCAAGGCCGATCAGGCAACCCGCGACCGGGCCCTGGCGCAAGTGGGCAGATTGGCGGCGTCGCTGGTCACGCCCGCCTGACGGCTTGCTGCGGGCGCTTCCCTAGCCAGCGCCTGCCGCGTACTCGGCCGCCAGCATGGTGCGAAACTGCGCCGTGCTCTGGGGTGCAAGGCCTGCAGCGGCAAACACTTCCGCGGTGAAGCTGATCGGTGCCGTGCCCGGCGCCGTGATGATGCGGCCGGCATGCACGGCCGCAGGCGTGTCCTGGTACAGCGCCGCGCCCGCGTAGCCGGGCGCATTCCGGGGCAGGAAATCAGCGCTGTTCGAGGTGTGGGCAATGCTGTCGAGCAGCCCGGCGCGGGCCAGCGCAAGCGTTGCGCCGCAGATCCCGGCCAGCGTCGCACCCTGGCCGTGCAGCGTCTGAAGAAAGGCCGTGATGTCGGGCGCCGCGGTGCTTTCCCAGACCATGCCACCTATGATCGCGACCACGTCCGGGCGCCATTGCAGACACTGCTCCAGGCCGTCATCGACCGTCGCCGCCAGTCCTCCCTGCGAACGCAGCTTTCCTGGCGCAGGGGAGAAGAAGCGCACATCGATGCCGTAGAACGGCTTTGCCGTGCCCGCAATGAATGCGTATTCCCAGTCTGCAAAACCCGGGGTCAGTACCACGCCAATGTTTGCCATCCGTCTGTCCTTTCTGTGCCGCGGACCGCAGGGGATGCGCGGTTTACCGTGAAAAGATTGTAACTGTATATATGTACAGTTACATTGGCTGGCCGGCCTGTTTGGCGGGACTGCCCGATGCAGTACGCGACGCCATTGCAGCCAGCCACAAGGAAATGGCGGCTTGTCTGGACGGCTGAGCCCAGTCGAATTCAGCGCGTTTCCATGCCGACGAAGCCGGCGTCGGGATAGCGCGCACCCGCCACGCGCTGCGGATCGAACAGCGCGTTGAGCTCTGCGAGCTCGTCTACATCAAGGTGGATGTCGGCCGCGGCAACATTGCTTTCCAGATAGGCAATGCGCCGCGTTCCGGGAATCGGGATGACATGCGGATACCTGTTGAGCAGCCAGGCCAGTGCCACCTGGGCGCTGCTGACATGGCGCGCAGCGGCGAATTCGGACAATGCCGCCACCAGCTGGCGATTGCTTTGCCCGGCCTCGCCCATGAAGCGCGGGTTGTTCTTGCGGAAGTCGTTGTCGGCCAGCTGCTCCACGCTCAGCGCACCGGTGAGAAACGCGCGCCCCAGCGGGCTGTAGGCGACAAAGGCGGTTCCGAGCTCGGCGCAGGTGGCCAGCATGCCGTCCTCGGGTTCACGGCTCCAGAGCGAAAACTCGCTTTGCAAGGCCGCAATCGGATGCACCGCATGGGCGCGCCTGAGCGTCTGGGCCGACACTTCGGACAGCCCTATGGCGCCGATCTTGCCTTCGCGCAGCAGCGCTGCCAGCGTGGACACCACCTCCTCGACAGGAACGGCGGGGTCGCGGCGGTGGCAGTAGTAGAGATCGATGCGCTCGACCCCGAGCCGGCGCAGCGAGGCTTCGCAGGCGCTGCGAATGTAGGCCGGGGAGTTGTCTATGCGCCGCTCGTACTGGCCTTCGGCGCGCACTATGCCGAACTTGGTGGCCAGCACCATCTGTTCACGCCGCGCCGCGCCGCCCTCGGCAATGAAGCGCCCCAGCAGCGCTTCGTTGCGGCCAAAACCGTAGGTGTCGGCGGTGTCGAACAGCGACACTCCCAGCTCCAGCGCCCGCGCCAGGGTGCGCAGCGAGTCGCCGTCGTCGCTTTCGCCATAGAACTCGCTCATGCCCATGCACCCCAGCCCGATGGCGGAGGTGACGGGGCCAACCTTACCCAACTTGCGCTGCTGCATCTGCGAACTCCCGAGGCTGGGCCCATGGCGTCTCTTGTCATCCGGGCGGTGGCAAGCGCTGGGCACGCGCAACTTTCGCATAAAAAGCCGACGCACGCCTGCATTTGCGCTGGCCGCTGGTCTGCAAGGCCGCCGCTGTACGCTGCGCTAGACTGGGCGGGCCTTGACCCCGCCGACGCGGCCGCGAACCCGGCGCGGCGTCCCCTGACCACCCTTGGAGACCCGATGACGCTGACCGTTCACCACCTTGAAACTTCGCGCTCGCAGCGCATCCTGTGGCTGCTTGAGGAGCTGGGCCTGCCGTATGCGCTGCGCGTGTATGCGCGCGATCCCAAGACCCGGCTGGCGCCACCCGAACTCAAGGCCATACACCCGCTGGGCAAGTCGCCGGTGATCACCGACGGCAATGTGGTGGTTGCCGAATCGGGCGCCATCATCGAGTATCTCGTTGAATGCCATGGCGCCCAGGCGCCTGCCGAACTGGCCCACCTGGAGCCCGCGCGCGGCACGCCCGAACACCGCGAATGCCGCTTCTGGATGCACTACGCCGAAGGCTCGCTGATGAACTGGCTGGTGATGAAGCTGGTGTTCGACACCATTGCGCGCCAGCCCATGCCGTTTTTCGTGCGCCCGATCGCGCGCGGGCTGTGCGCCAAGGTGCAGCAAAAGCTGATCGCCCCGAACGTGCAGACCGCGCTGGCGTTCATGGACGCGCATCTGGCGCGCCACCCGTGGTTTGCCGGCGAGCATCTGAGCATGGCCGACTTCCAGATGAGCTTTGCCGTCGAAGCCGCGCTGGCGCGCAGCGGCAACGAGTCCGCCTGGCCGCATCTGCTGGCCTACCGCGAACGCATGCGCGCGCGCCCCGCCTACCAGCGCGCCCTGCAAAAGGGCGGGCCGGTGGTGATGAGCTCCTGAGTGCGTCGAAGCGCGGCTTTCCACCACCGTTCGCCCTGAGCCTGTCAAAGGGCAGTCCCCATCCCCGTTCGCCCTGAGCCTGTCGAAGGGCCGGTATCTCGCGGCCCCGGCCTCAGT
>JBBKVU010000546.1:0-7253 GCA_037968595.1 Comamonas sp. | reverse complement strand
CCGCGCGGCGGCAAGCGCGACGGCCTGGTGCAGACCATGGCCAAGTCCACCATGCGTACCATGGGCAACTCGCTGGGCAAGCAGATCCTGCGCGGCGTGCTCGGCAGCATCATGGGCGGCGGCAAGCGCTGAGCGCCCGGGCGGCGTCACGCCGGTGACGCCGGCCCTCAGCCCGCGCCTCTACAGTGGCGCCATGACCGCAACCACCGCCTCCCCCTCGCTGCACTGCTTTGCGCTGACCTGGCACGGCGCCGTGGCGCACCTGCAGCTCAACCAGCCCGACAAACTCAACACCATGCACCCGCTGTTCTGGCGCGAGCTCGACGGCGTGCTGCAGCAGCTGCACAACGCCGGCCAGGCGCGCGCGCTGGTGATCAGCAGCACCGGCAAGCACTTCAGCGCAGGCATGGCGCTCGAGACCTTTGCCGACCCCGCTTTTGCCCCCCAGGACCGCACGCCCGAAGGCCGGGCCGCGCTCAGCGACACGCTGGCCGACATGCTCGCCACGTTCAACCGCATCGAGCGCCTGCGCATGCCGGTGATCTGCGCCATCCAGGGCGGCTGCATAGGAGGTGCGGTCGACCTGGTCAGCACGGCCTGCATTCGCTACGCGACACGCGACGCGTTCTTCTGCATCCAGGAAATCAACATTGGCATGGTTGCCGACCTGGGCACGCTGCAGCGCCTGCCCAAGCTCATTCCCATGGGCATCGTCAAGGAGATGGCCTATACCGGGCGGCGCCTGCCCGCCGAGCAGGCGCTGGCCCACGGCCTGGTCAACGCGCTGTTCGACACGCCCGAGGCGCTGCTTGAAGCCGCGCTGGCCTGCGCCCATGAAATTGCCGCCAAGCCGCCGATTGCCATCTGGGGCAGCAAACAGGCGCTTGACTACGCGCGCGACCACAGCGTGGAAGACAGCTTGCGCCAGATGGGCTGGCTGCAGTCGGGCATCTGGAGCAACCGCCATGTGGGCGAGGCCGTGCAGGCACGCCAGGAAAAGCGCGCCGCGGAGTTTCCGCCGCTGGCGCCGCTGCACTCCTTTGCCGGGCCACGCTGAGCGCAAAAAAACCCGCCGACATCGCTGTGGGCGGGTTGTGCTTCACCGGCAGGCCTTGCGACCCGGCCGGCGCCATCCAGGGATGGATTACTTGGCAGCCTTGACGTCAGGCAGCGCGAACACGAACAGCGAGTGGCCGCTGTCGTTGACGTTCTTCAGCTCGGGGTTCACTGCGACGGCCGTAGGCGTCTGGGCGTGGGGGCCCGTCGTGATGGCGATGTACTGCTTGCCGTTGACGCTGTAGGTCATGGGGTTGCCCGAGACCGAAGTGTTGAGCTTGCTGTTCCACAGCAGCTTGCCCGAAGCTTGCTCGAACGCCGTGAAGTTGCGCATGCTGTCGCCCACGAACACCAGGTCGCCGGCCGTGGTCAGCGCCGAGGAGGTGAACAGTGCGGCCTGCTTCTTGACCCATTCCATCTTGCCGGTCTTCACGTTGAACGCGTAGAAACGGCCGGTGTTGGTCTCGCCGGGAGCGGCCTGGGCCGGGCCCGACTTCTGGAAGCCGAGCGCGCCGCCGGTGACGTATTCACCTGGATTGGGCGTCAGGTCACGGCACGATTCGGCCATGGGGAAGTAGAACGAGTTGGTCTTGGGGCTGTACGCGCCGGCTTGCCACAGCTTGCCCAGCGAACGCCCGCCGCAGACGTGCACGGTCTGGTCTATGGTCTTGGAGATCAGGTCGGCGTTGGGGATGGACTTGCCATCCTTGGTGAAGCCCTTGACCACGTTCTGGTAAGCGGTGTCACGCGCCCACAGCAGGTCGCCCGAATCGCGGTCCAGCACGAAAGCCGTGCCGTACTTGCCGGGAACGGTGACGATGACGTCGTACTTCTTCCCCGGCTTGACCTTGGCGCTCATGTAGCGCACTTCCTTGGCTTCGGGAGCGATTTCCGACTCGACCAGCACGCGTTCGAACACGCTGTCCAGATCCCAGTCGTCACGGCCCAGATGCTGGTAGTACCACTTGACCTTGCCGGTCTTGGCATCGATGGCCAGCGTCGAGTTCGTGTACAGCGTCGCGCCGCCGGTCGTGCCGCGCACGGATTCGGCCCAGGGGATGGGCATGCCCACGCCCCAGAACAGGGTGTCGCGCTTGGCGTCGTAGGCGCCGGTGATCCAGGCCGAGCCGCCGTAGCGGTTTTCGGGCGGAATGCCGTTCCACGAAGCTTCCACTTCCTTGCGCGTCAGGTCCGACAGCGTATTGACGCGCCAGACTTCCTTGCCGGTCTCGGCATCGTGCGCCATGATGAAGCAGCCGCCGCCGGTGTCGGCAATCGAGCAGCCCGACATGCCGGTGTAGATCAGGCCGTTGACGACCATCGCGCCCGCGGTGTAGCTGAAGCCCTTCTTCCAGTCGGCGACCTGCGATTCCCACAGCGACTTGCCGGTCTTGGCGTCCAGCGCCACGATCTTGGCATCGGGCGTGGTCAGGTAGACCTTGTCCTTGTACAGAACGATGTTGTTACGCTGGCGATCGGCCTGGCTGGCGTGGTAGCCGCCGGTCCACTCGGGGTTCTTGTGCTTGTATTCCCAGATCAGGTTGCCGTTGGTCGCGTCCAGGGCCTGAACCACAGCGCGGTTCATGCCGACGAACATCACGCCGTCACGCACCAGGGGCGCGACTTCGGTCAGGCCGCCCACGGGCAGCGACCACGACCATTCCATGCGCAGTTCGCCCACGTTCTTGGTGTTGACCTGTTCCAGGGGGCTGTAGGCCTGGTTGTCGACCGTGCGGCGCCACATCAGCCATTCACCGGCTTCGGGGTTGAGCACGTTGGCGTCCGTCACGGGACGGTAGGCCGACATGTCAGGGGACGCTGCGTCAGCAAACGCTGCAGGCACGAAGGTGGCGCTGATCGCAGCAGCCAGGGCAAGGGTCTTGAAATTCATGAATGCAAATTCCGTCAAATGGGTGGAAAGGCGTGAGGCATCCCGCGCGCGGACCGGGGCCGCGCGGCAGGAGTCGGGGCTCAGCGCAGTTTCTTGACTTGGTCCACGGTGATGCCGCCGAGCTTGTTGCCCCAGGCATTGCGCGCGAAGGTGGCGATCGCGGCCACATCGGCGTCCGCGAGCATGGGAGCGAAGCTGGGCATGTCGCCGCTGCCGACCAGGATCTGCTTGATGAAGGCTTCATCGTTGCCAATCATCTTGTTGCCCTTCAAAGGCGCGCCAAACGCACCTTCGCCGTTCGGGCCGTGGCAGCCGGCGCAGGTCGCGGCGTACTTGTCCTTGCCCAGTTCGAACTGGGCGGCGTCCACGGGAGCCACCGTCTTCACGGCGGCGGCAGCTTGCGCAACCTTGGGGGCGGAGGTGTTGATCTTGCCCACGGTGGTGACCGCGTAGGCCACCTTGTTGAAGCCCTGGCCGTTCACGTCACCTGCGGCCTTGTCGCCGGCGAAGGTGTACAGCGGCAGGCCGTTGAACGTGGCTTGCAGCGTGCCGTCAGCGCGCTTGACGGCGCCGACCAGACCCTGGGCCAGCAACCAGCCCTGGGGCTTGGCGCTCAATGCCTTCACGGGCGTGAACTGCGATTGGCAAGCCTTGTCGCAGGCGGCCAGCGCGGCGGCTTTTTCTTCGCTCTTTTGCGAGTCGGTCAGCAGCGTGTAGGCCGTCTGGCCATTGGCTGCGGCAACCAGCTTGCCCAGCGTCTGGGTCTTGCCTTGGATCAGTGTGAAATTGTTTGTGGGCTGTGCCAGCAGGCTGACAGGAGCCATGAACGCAGCAGCCGACAGGGCTGCCACCAGGGTCTTCACGTACATGATTGTTGTGCTCTTTTCGTGGTTGAACGTACAAAAGTGCGCGAATCGTTGCACAAAATTTCCACATACAAAAAGACACACAAATCAATAGGGCCTCACCCTGATTGACTTGACATATATCAATCCAATGAAAGATAGCTTGCAGTCTTCCGCTTTCAACCTTCGTCAGCAGCTGCTTTTTCCCTCCGTAATGCCCGCAACGGCTCTCATCTCCCGCGCACAGCCAAGAATTTGAGCCGATACCCCCATAAAAATCCATGAAATGTAAATAGGATTCATTTTCATCTGAGTCCTATAGAAGACATTGCCAAATTTTCAGAAATTTGTGAAATTCCTGAAATACAAGAAAAGTTGCAATTTATTACATCTAAAAAGCAGTCCGCATGGAACGAAAATGGAATTTCTGTCACATGCCTCGCACCGGGACGAGGCCCCTGCGAGATTGCGTCAGACAGGCGCTGACTGGGCCTTGCAGCCCTCATGCCGGTGCCGTGGCTCGCTATGATGGCTTTACATCTCCCAACGTCTTACAAAGCGTCCCATGCCCTCTACAGCCACTTCTCTTCCCACTTATGCCGACGTGACCGCGGCCGCCAAGCGGCTCGAGGGCGTCGCGCACCGCACACCTGTCAAGCGTTCGCGCACGGCCGACGCGCTGCTCGGAGCCCAGTTGTTCTTCAAATGCGAGAACATGCAGCGCATGGGAGCCTTCAAGTTCCGCGGCGCCTACAACGCGCTGTCGCAGTTCACGGATGCCCAGCGCAAGGGCGGCGTGCTGGCCTTTTCCTCGGGCAACCATGCCCAGGCGATTGCGCTGTCGGCACGTCTGCTGGAAATGCCGGCGGTGATCGTCATGCCAGAGGATGCTCCGGCCGCGAAGATGGCCGCCACGCGCGAGTACGGTGCCCAGGTCGTGACCTACAACCGCTTCACGGAAGACCGCGAAGCCATCAGCGCCCAGCTGGCCCAGCAGCGCGGAATGACGCTGATCCCGCCGTTCGACCACGCCGACGTGATTGCCGGCCAGGGAACGGCGGCCAAGGAGCTGTTTGAAGAGGTGCCCGACCTCGACTATCTGTTTGTCTGCCTGGGCGGCGGCGGCTTGCTGTCGGGCAGCCTGCTGGCAGCGCAGCAACTGGCCCCGCAGTGCAAGGTCTATGGCGTGGAGCCCGAAACCGGCAACGACGGCCAGCAATCGCTGCGCAGCGGCGCGCTGGTGCGCATTCCCACGCCAAAAACGATTGCCGATGGCGCACAATCCCAGTCCCTGGGCGATATCACCTTTGCCCTGATCCAGCCGGCGGTCGAGGACATTCTTACTGTTTCAGACGAGCAATTGGTTCAGGCGCTGCGCTTTTTCGCCGAACGCATGAAAATCGTGGTCGAGCCCACCGGTGCCCTGGCCTATGCCGGGGCGCTGCATGGCGGCATCGAGCTCTCGGGAGCCCGTGTCGGCATCATCATCAGTGGCGGCAACGTGGACCTCAATCGCTACGCCCGCTTCCTGGCGGAATGATGCCTGGCCGCCACCGGCCGGCGGACCCGATCCGCAGGCCCTCCGTTACCCTGTCGAACATACAACACACATGAGCCAAGTTCATCTTATCGACCACCCGCTGGTCCAGCACAAACTCACGCTGATGCGCCGCAAGGAGGCCAGCACCAACAGCTTTCGCCGCATGCTTGGCGAACTCAGCACGCTGATGGCCTACGAGATCACGCGCGACATGCCCTTGCAGGACATCGAGATCGAAACGCCCATGGAAACCATGACCGGCAAGGTCATCGACGGCAAGAAGCTGGTGCTGGTGTCCATACTGCGCGCCGGCAACGGCTTTCTCGACGGCATGCTCAATGTCGTGCCGGGCGCACGCATAGGCCATATCGGCCTGTACCGTGACCCCGAGACGCTGCAGCCCGTCGAGTACTACTTCAAGATGCCCTCGGAGATGGCCGAGCGCGACATCATCGTCGTCGACCCGATGCTGGCCACGGGCAACTCGGCGTCCGCCGCCGTGGCGCGCCTCAAGCAGATGAACCCCAAGTCGATCAAGTTCATGTGCCTGCTGGCCGCGCCCGAAGGCATCGCCACGATGCAGAAGGCCCATCCCGATGTGCCGATCTACACGGCCGCCATCGACCGCGAACTCGACAGCCACGGCTACATTCTTCCCGGCCTCGGTGACGCCGGCGACCGAATCTTCGGCACGAAATAATTGCCCCCTGAGCCGCTTACGCGGCTTCCCCCTCATCCTTCGGTGGGGGGGGACGGCAGCCCCGCTGCGGGGCGGCCCTTGCTCGCTGCCGCGTTGGTGAGACACGCCGTGATCGACAATTGCGCACTGTGCCTAAAACTGTACTTCATGCCCGAGAAACAAAAAAGCCCATTGAGTCAGCAAGTGACTCAATGGGCTTCATGGCGAGACCGGCATTGCGCCGGCCGGCAAAGTGATCAATCGACCAGACCGACGAACATGTTCTGCACATCGTCGTTGTCGTCGATGCCGGCCAGGAAGGTCTGGACTTCTTCAAGCTGTTCGGCGCTCAGGCTGGAGGCGCTGATCGGCGTCTTGGCCTTGTAGCCGAGCTTGGCCGACAGCACCGTGAAGCCTTGCGCGGGCAGCGCCTTGCTGACCAGGTCCAGGTCGGTGGGATCGGTCAGGAACAGCGTGCTGCCTTCGGCATCGCCGGCCTCGAAGTCTTGCGCGCCGGCTTCGATGGCGGCCACTTCGGCGTCGGCGCCGGCTTGCGCGGGTTCGGCCTCGATCATGCCCACATAGTCGAAGTCCCAGGCCACGGCGCTCATCTGGCCCTTGCGGAAAGCCACGCGCATTTCAGGCGCCGTGCGGTTGACTTTGTCGGTCAGGCATTCGACCATCACCGGCACGCGGTGGGGCGCATAGCCCTCATAGATCACATGTTCGAAGTTGACGGTCTCGCCCGTCAGGCCTGCGCCCTTCTTGATGGCGCGCTCGAGCGTGTCCTTGGGCATGGAGACCTTGCGGGCCTGCTCCACGACCAGGCGCAGCTTGGAGTTCGCAGCCGGGTCGGCACCGCCGCGTGCGGCAACCATGATTTCCTTGGCCAGCTTGCCAAACAGCTTGCCCTTGGCATCGGCAACCTGTGCCTTGCCCTTCGATTTCCACTGCGCGCCCATGAATTGTGTTCCTTCAGGTAAAAGGCGCGCACGCCCCCTCCGGGCACGCGCACCCCAAAGGGTGGAGGTTATACACCTGTGAGAGGCGCAATGATTTAGCCAAGTGCGTTGCAGGGGTATGCCGCGCCGCGCCAGGGCAGACAAAACTATGCTGCCATGGCCGGGCGCGCCAGGCCCTTTGTGGTGCCCGTGCCCTGCCCCTTGTCTGCTTTCACGGAGAACCCTGCCCATGCGCTCCACGCTGCCCCTCCTCACTGCCGCCTTCATCGGTGCCCTGGCG
>JBBKVU010000545.1:0-9950 GCA_037968595.1 Comamonas sp. | reverse complement strand
CCCCGCGTGCCGCGCATCATTGCGCTGTGCTCGGGCAGCTTCTTTCTGGCCGCTGCCGGCTTGCTCGACGGCCGGCGCGCCGCGACCCACTGGAGCGTGGCCGCGCTGCTGCAACAGCGCTACCCGGGCGTCGCTGTCGACGCCGATGCGATCTATGTGCGCGACGGTCACCTCTGGACTTCGGCCGGCGTCACGGCCGGCATCGATCTCGCGCTGGCCGTGGTTGAGGAAGACTTCGGCCATGCGCTGGCGCTCGACGTGGCGCGCGATCTGGTGATGTACCTCAAACGCCCCGGCGGGCAGTCGCAGTTCAGCGTGCAGCTCGCGAGCCAGGCCGTGCAGACGGGCGCGGTGAAGGCCGTGCAGGACTTCGTGCTGGCCAACCTCGCCGAACCGCTGGGCCTGGACGTGCTGGCCGCACAGGCCGCGATGAGCGAGCGCCATCTGCGCCGCGTGTTCCAGCAGGAGACTGGGCAGACGCCTTCAGCCTTTGTCGAGACCGCGCGCCTCGAAGGCGCCAAGCTGCTGCTGCAGGCGCCAGGCCATCTGCCGCTCAAGACCGTCGCCGCACGCGTCGGTCTGGGCTCGGAGCAGGCGCTGCGCCATCTGTTCGTGCGGCACATGGGCATTACGCCGGTGGCGTATCGCGAACGGTTTGGCGGTCAGAGCCGCTGAACCGGCGAGACGCAACCCCCCCCCGCGCTCGTCCACTGCGTGTGACTCGCTTGGGGGGCCTTGCCCCCCAGGGATGCACCTTTTGCCTTGGGGCGGCCCGGCGGCAAAAAAGCCCGCAGGGCCAGAGCATCTGCGGGCTGTGGTGGCAAGCGGCCTGAGCCGCCGGCAATCAACGCTGGCCGATAGGCTTGACGGTGCGGTGCTGCGAGCCGGTGAACAGCTGGCGGGGACGGCCGATCTTGTACTCGGGGTCGGCCATTTGTTCGTTCAGCTGGGCGATCCAGCCGACCGTACGGGCCAGGGCGAACACGCCCGTGAAGATGTTCACGGGAATGCCCATGGCGCGCTGCACGATGCCGGAGTAGAAGTCGACGTTCGGGTAGAGCTTGCGCTGCACGAAGTAGTCGTCTTCCAGGGCGATCTTCTCGACGGCCTTGGCCAGCGCGAACAGGGGATCGTTTTCCAGGCCCAGTTCGGCCAGCACTTCATTGCAGGTTTCCTGCATCAGCGTGGCGCGGGGGTCGTAGTTCTTGTAGACGCGGTGGCCAAAGCCCATGAGCTTCACGCCCGACGACTTGTCCTTGACCTGTTCCATGAACTCACCGACCTTGGCGATGCCGCCGTTGGCCTGGATCTGTTCGAGCATGTTCAGGCAGGCTTCGTTGGCGCCGCCGTGGGCAGGGCCCCACAGGCAGGCCACGCCGGCCGAGATCGCGGCAAACGGGTTGGTGCCCGACGAACCGCACAGGCGCACGGTCGAAGTCGAAGCGTTCTGCTCGTGGTCTGCGTGCAGGATGAAGATGCGGTCCAGAGCGCGCTCGAGCACGGGGTTGACCACGTACTCTTCGCAAGGGTTGCCGAACATCATGCGCAAGAAGTTGCCGGAGTACGACAGGTCGTTCTTGGGGTACATGTAGGGCTGGCCCGTGCCGTACTTGTATGCCATCGACACCAGGGTAGGCATCTTGGCGATCAGGCGGATGGCAGCGATTTCGCGGTGCTCGGGATTGTTGATGTCCGTGCTGTCGTGGTAGAAGGCCGACATGCCGCCGACCAGGCCCGTCAGGACGGCCATGGGGTGGGCGTCGCGGCGGAAGCCACGCAGGAAGAACTGCATCTGCTCGTTGACCATGGTGTGCTTGGTCACGCGCTCGACGAAATCAGCCTTTTCGGTTTCGTTGGGCAGCTCGCCGTACAGCAGCAGGTAACAGGTTTCGAGGTAGTCGCAGTTCTTTGCGAGTTGTTCGATGGGGTAGCCGCGGTACAGCAGCTCGCCCTTGTCGCCATCGATATAGGTGATCGCGGACTGGCAGGCTGCCGTCGAGAGGAAGCCGGGGTCATACGTGAACATGCCGGTCTGGCCGTACAACTTGCGAATATCAATCACGTCCGGGCCAATGTTGCCCTGGTACACGGGCAACTCAACGCTGGGGCTGCCATTCGTGAACGACAGTGTTGCTTTGTTATCGGCGAGTTTCATTTCCAACTTCCTTCTCTAGTTTGCCTAGCCTACATGTGAAAGTGATCCGGGCTGGCGCTTGCGCACCAGTTCCAGCACTTCTTTGATTTCTTCTGTGTCGAGTGCGCCTTCCGGCTCCTTGCGCGCAAGGAACAGATCCAGAAGGTCGTTGTCTGCCAAGTCCATCAGGGCAGACAGGCCAGCTGCGTGTCTCCGCGTCAGCTGGTCTCCGTAGGTGGCGAAGAACTGCCCGATGAAGATGTCGTTCTCGACCAGGCCCCGGCGGCTGCGCCACTGAAGCAGGTTGCGTTCGCGTTCGTCGAGCAGAGTGTTCGTCATGTACATCAGATGGCGCGGCGCACCATCAGTTCCTTGATCTTGCCAATCGCCTTCGTGGGGTTCAGGTGCTTGGGGCACACGTCCACGCAGTTCATGATGGTGTGGCAGCGGAACAAGCGGTAAGGATCTTCCAGGTTGTCCAGGCGCGCGCCCGTGGCTTCGTCGCGGCTGTCGGCGATGAAGCGGTAGGCCTGGAGCAGACCTGCGGGGCCGACGAACTTGTCGGGATTCCACCAGAACGACGGGCAGCTGGTCGAGCAGCTGGCGCACAGAATGCACTCGTACAGGCCGTTGAGCTCTTCACGCTCTTCGGGCGACTGCAGACGCTCCTTCTCGGGCGTGATGGTCTCGGTGATCAGGTACGGCTTGATCGAGTGGTACTGCTTGAAGAACTGCGTCATGTCCACGATCAGATCGCGGATGACCGGCAGGCCGGGCAGGGGCTTCAGAACGATGGTGCCGGGCAAGGTGTTCATGTTGGTCAGGCAGGCCAGACCGTTCTTGCCGTTGATGTTCATCGCATCCGAGCCGCAGACGCCTTCGCGGCACGAGCGGCGGAACGAGATCGAAGGATCCTGTTCCTTGAGTTTGACCAGTGCGTCGAGCAGCATGCGTTCCTGGCCGTCGAGTTCGACTTCCACGGTTTGCATGTAGGGCTTGGCGTCCTTGTCCGGATCGTAGCGGTAGATTTGGAATTTGCGCTTCATGATTTTTTTCTCGTCGGGCTGCGGGGCGATCAGAACGTGCGGACCTTGGGAGGCACGCTGTCCACCGTCAGGGGCTTGAGGTTCACGGGCTTGTAGCTGAGCGAGTTGCCAGCGCTGTGCCACAAGGTGTGCTTGAGCCATTCCTTGTCGTTGCGACCCAGCGGGAATTCAGCGTGGTCGGCGTCGTGTTCGTAGTCGTACACGGTGTGGGCGCCACGGCACTCGGTGCGTGCGGCGGCCGAAGTCATGGTGGCCTGAGCGACTTCGATCAGGTTGTCGACTTCCAGCGCTTCCATGCGCGCCGTGTTCCAGACCATGGACTTGTCCTTGAGGGTCACGGCAGCCACGGTGTCGCGGATGGCGTTGATCTTCACGACGCCTTCGTCCATGCTCTTTTGCGTGCGGAACACGCCAGCGTGCTGCTGCATGGTGGTGCGGATGTTGCCGGCGACGTCCTGGGCGTAGGTGCCGGCGGTCGATTCCTGCAGCTGGTTGAGGCGCGCCAGGGTGCGGTCGGCACCGTCGGCGGGCATGGGCTGGTGCTCGACACCGTTGCGCACGAAGTCGACGATGTGGCGGCCGGCGGCCTTGCCGAAGACCAGCAGGTCAAGCAGCGAGTTGGTGCCCAGGCGGTTGGCGCCGTGCACCGACACGCAGGAGCATTCGCCCACGGCGTACAGACCGTTGACGACCTGGTTGGCCTGGCCGTCGTGCACCACGACCTGGCCGTTGATGTTGGTGGGAATGCCACCCATCTGGTAGTGAATGGTCGGCACCACGGGAATGTCTTCCTTGGTGATGTCGACGTTGGCGAAGTTGACGCCGATTTCGTAGACCGAAGGCAGGCGCTTGTGGATGGTGTCCGCACCCAGGTGGCTGAGCTTGAGCATCACGTAGTCCTTGTTCGGACCACAGCCACGGCCTTCCTTGATTTCCTGGTCCATAGAACGCGACACGAAGTCGCGCGGTGCCAGATCCTTCAAGGTGGGCGCATAGCGCTCCATGAAGCGCTCGCCTTCGCTGTTCAGCAGAATCGCGCCTTCGCCGCGGCAGCCTTCGGTCAGCAGCACGCCCGCACCGGCCACGCCCGTGGGGTGGAACTGCCAGAATTCCATGTCCTGCAGCGGAATGCCGGCACGTGCCGCCATGCCCAGGCCGTCGCCGGTGTTGATGAAGGCGTTGGTCGATGCCGCGAAGATGCGGCCTGCGCCACCCGTAGCCAGCAGCACGGCCTTGGCCTGCAGCTCGTACAGGTCGCCGGTTTCAAGTTCCAGCGCCGTGACACCGACGATATCGCCGGCTTCGTTGCGGATCAGGTCCAGCGCCATCCATTCGACGAAGAAGTTGGTCTTGGCCTTGACGTTCTGCTGGTACAGCGTGTGCAGCATGGCGTGACCGGTACGGTCGGCCGCGGCGCAGGCGCGTTGCACGGGCTTTTCGCCGTAGTTGGCGGTGTGGCCGCCGAACGGACGCTGGTAGATCGTGCCATCGGGGTTGCGGTCGAACGGCATGCCGAAGTGTTCGAGCTCGTAGACCACCTTGGGGGCTTCACGGCACATGAACTCGATCGCATCCTGGTCGCCGAGCCAGTCGGAGCCCTTGATGGTGTCGTAGAAGTGATAGTGCCAGTTGTCTTCGGACATGTTGCCCAGCGAAGCCGACACGCCACCCTGGGCGGCCACGGTGTGCGAACGCGTGGGGAACACCTTGGACAGCGAGGCCACATTCAGGCCGGCGCGCGACAGTTCCAGCGCGGCACGCATGCCGGAGCCGCCAGCGCCGACGATGACGACGTCAAACTTGCGCTTGGTGATTTTTGCTTTGGTATAGCTCATTCTTAACCTTCAATCGTGGAGACCGTTTGCCTGATTACATGCGCCACAGCACCTGGAAAGCCCAGGCGGTGCAGGCGAACAGCCAGGCCAGCGTCAGGACCTGCAGCACCAGGCGCAGCAGCACGGCCGGGACATAGTCCATCCAGACGTTGCGCATGCCGACCCAGACGTGCCAGGCCAGCGCGATGACCGTGGCGAAGGTCAGGCCCTTCATCCACTGGGCGGCAAAAATACCGGCCCACAGGTCGTAACCGAGGGCGCCCCTGGAGAAGATCACCTGCGCCAGCAGCGCGATGGTGAACAGGGTCATGATGACTGCGGTGCCGCGCTGGACGAGCCAGTCGCGCAGACCGTAGTGGGCACCGACAACGGTGCGCTTGGAGCCGTAATTCACGGACATGGTTATTCCTTCTTGTTCAGTGTGCGGGGCGGATCAGTACAGGCCGAACAGCTTGGCGCCCAGCACCAGGGTGAGGGCGACGCTGATCACCAGCACGGTGACGGCGGACTTGCGACCGAATTCCTTGTTCACCGACGAATGGCTCAGGTCCATCCACAGGTGGCGCAGGCCGGCAATGAAGTGGTGCAGGTAGGCCCAGATCAGCGCCAGCACCATCAGCTTGAAGAACCAGCCGGGAACAAAGCCCGCGCCCGCGCGGAACACCGCGGTGAAAGCGTCAAAGGAGATTTCCGAGGTCAGCGAGCGGTCCAGCATCCAGACGATGAACGGCAGCAGCGCGAACATGATGATGCCGCTGATGCGGTGCAAGATCGACACCACGGCGGCCGCGGGCATGCGGTAGGTGGGGACGTCCTTGAGTAGGTTGATGTTGCGGAACTCTGGCCGCTTTTTGGCTAACTCTGTCATGTCATGCGCTTTCGTGGGTGGTAACTGCTTCGTAATCGGGCAAGGCGATCGCCGCAAAATTCTATTGCAATGCAGCAGCAAGGGCCCGCTCGCTGCCGCTATTTCTCCAAATGCGTTGGTTTGCTGCCGCTCCGCTCATGAATTACCGGTCTAATTCAAGGCATTACGGTAGTGGTGGGTATCGGTGCGGTAGAGCCCGCGCCGTAACTCCATCGGAACATCGTTGTAAGTGTAGGCTACACGCTCGACGCTGAGCAATGGTGTAGAAGTACTTACATGCAGCAGTTCTGCCTGCTCGGCGTCGGGCAAAACGGCGCGGATTTTCTCGTCGGCGCGCACCATGCGCACGCCGTATTCCAGCTCGAACATCGCGTAGGTCGGGCCCTGGTAGGCGCTGATCTGCTCGGCGGTGAGGCCCTTGAAGGCCTGGCCGGGCAGCCAGATGTCCTCGAGAATGGTCGGCGTGCCGACAAAGGCCAGCACGCGGCGCACCTGCATCACGGCGTCGCCGCTGCGCAGCGCCAGCAGGCGGGCAATCTCGGCGGGTGCGCGCACGCGCTTGCATTCGATGATCTGGCGCTGGGCGCGGCCTTCCTCGCGCTGGTCGCCGGTGTCGGGCTGCAGCTTGAGAAAGCGGTACTGGACCTGCTGGGCCGCGTGGGTGGCTACAAACGTGCCCTTGCCCTGGCGGCGCATCACGAGGTTTTCGGCGGCAAGCTCGTCAATCGCCTTGCGCACCGTGCCCTGGCTCACGCGAAAGCGTGCGGCAAGCTCCATTTCACTGGGAATGAGCTCGCCCGGGCGCCACTCTCCGGCTTCCAGGCTCTGCAGGATCAGCCCCTTGATCTGCTGGTAGAGGGGGCTGAAAGCCGGGCCCGGCGCGGCTGGCGCCACGGGCGTGTCAGAGGTGGTGGTCGAGGAGGAAGACATGTTGTTTTGTGGAATGGTGGGCGCCCGGCGACGCGTCGTGGCGCACATTGCACAGCGGGCCTATCATATCTTATATAAGACATAAGACAAATTGACTGGCGGGCAAAATCACGAGTACACTTGCAGGCTGTTTGCGGGGGCACAGGCTTGGCTGGACAACAGAGGCTGGTGCAAGATGCGCCCACCATTTTTTCTGTTTCTGGAGTTATCACTATGAGCAAAGCACCTGTTCGCGTCGCCGTCACTGGCGCTGCTGGTCAAATCGGTTACGCGCTGCTGTTTCGCATCGCTTCCGGCGAAATGCTGGGCAAGGATCAGCCCGTCATTCTGCAACTCCTGGAAATTCCCGACGAAAAGGCCCAGAACGCGCTCAAGGGCGTGATCATGGAGCTGGAAGACTGCGCATTCCCCTTGCTCGCCGGCATCGAAGCCCATTCCGACCCCCTGCAGGCCTTCAAGGACACCGACTACGCTTTGCTGGTCGGCGCACGTCCCCGCGGCCCCGGCATGGAACGTGCCGACCTGCTGGCTGCCAACGCCCAGATCTTCACCGCCCAGGGCAAGGCCCTGAATGCCGTTGCTTCGCGCAATGTCAAGGTGCTGGTGGTCGGCAACCCCGCCAACACCAACGCCTACATCGCCATGAAGTCGGCACCCGATCTGCCGGCAAAGAACTTCACCGCCATGCTGCGCCTGGACCACAACCGTGCAGCTTCGCAGCTCGCGGCCAAGGCTGGTTTCAAGGTCGGCGACATCCGCAAGCTGACTGTCTGGGGCAACCACTCGCCCACGATGTACGCTGACTACCGTTTCGCCACGGTCGACGGCAAGTCGGTCAAGGAAATGATCAACGACCAGGAATGGAACGCCAATGTGTTCCTGCCCACGGTCGGTAAGCGCGGTGCGGCCATCATTGCCGCACGTGGCCTGTCGTCGGCTGCTTCGGCCGCCAATGCCGCCATCGACCACATGCGCGACTGGGCCCTGGGCTCGAACGGCGAATGGGTCACGATGGGCGTGCCTTCGAACGGCGAATATGGCATTCCTGCCGGCGTGGTCTTCGGTTTCCCCGTGACCACCGAAAACGGCGAATACAAGATCGTCGAAGGCCTGGAAGTCGATGCCTTCTCGCAAGAAGGCATCAACAAGACGCTGGCCGAGCTGCAAGGCGAGCAAGACGGCGTCAAGCACCTGCTGTAAGAAAAGCCGCGCAGCCCGATGGCCGACTGGAACCCCGCACTCTACCTGCGCTTTGCGCAGGAGCGCACCCGCCCGGCCAGCGATCTGCTGGCCCGGGTGGAGCATACCGGTCCCACCCGCGTGGTGGACCTGGGCTGCGGGCCCGGCAATTCCACCGAGCTGCTGGTTCAGCGTTTCCCCCAGGCGCATGTCCTGGGCGTGGACAATTCCGCCGCGATGCTGACGCAAGCCCGCGAGCGGCTTCCCGACCTGGCATTTGACCAGGCAGACATCGCCGATTGGGCGCCTTCGCAGGCGCCCGATTTGATTTACGCGAATGCCGCGCTCCAATGGGTGGGCGGGCATGCGCGGCTGATTCCGCGTCTTTTCGCGGCCCTGGCTCCGGGCGGCGTGCTTGCCGTCCAGATGCCGGACAATTTCAACGAGCCTTCGCATCGACTGATGCGCGAGGTTGCCGCCTTGCCGCAGTTTGCGCCGCATATAGACGCAAAGGTGGCCGCCGGCCGTGCCATTCTTGGCATCCATGACTACTATGACCTGCTTGCCCCCCTGGCCCGGCAGGTCGATGTCTGGCACACCATTTACCAGCATCCCATGGCCGACGCCCATGCCATCGTGCAGTGGCTGCGCAGCACCGGTCTGAAGTCGTTTGTCGACCCGCTGCCCGAGGCGCTGCAAAGTGCCTTTCTCGAAGAATTCGAGCGCCGCGTGGCGCAGGCCTACAGCCCGCGTGCAGACGGCCTGCGCCTGCTGGCGTTTCCCCGCCTGTTCATTGTTGCAAAGCGCGCCCCATGAGCTCCTTGCCCGTCGATTCTTCCGTGAAGACGCCTGCCCATCCGGCCAGCGTGCTGCTCGATGCCCAGGCCAGCGCCCAGCGCCTGCCGGTCTGTGACCATTACAGCGGCGTGGAATTGCGCATGCGCAAGAGCCTGCAGCTGCAGGCCGAGATGACGCAGGAGTTCGGCACCTGTGTGTTTGACGTGACGCTGGACTGCGAAGACGGCGCCCCCGTGGGTGATGAAGCCGCGCATGCGCGTCTGGTCGCGCAGCTGGCGCGCGAGTCTGCGCCCGAGGCCCGCGTCGCGGCGCGCGTGCACGCGGTCGATCACCCCGCATTTGCCGAAGACATGGCGACCATCGTCGGCGAGGCCAGCCATAGGCTGTCCTACGTCATGGTGCCCAAGGTCGAGAGCGTCGACGACGTGCTGCTGGCCGAGAAGGCGCTGGAGCGCGCATCCGGCGGCCATCTGCCGCTGCATGTGTTGATCGAGTCGCCGGCCGCGGTCTACCGCGCCTTCGAGATTGCCGCCCATCCGCGCGTGCAGAGCATCTCGTTTGGCCTGATGGACTTCGTCTCGGCCCATGGCGGCGCGATTCCCGCCTCGGCCATGGGCGTGCAAGGCCAGTTCGAGCATCCTCTGGTGGTGCGCGCCAAGCTCGAGATCGCCGCCGCCTGCCATGCCCACGGCAAGGTGCCGTCGCACTGCGTGGTGACCGAATTCAAAGACCCTGATCGCATGCAGGCAGCGGCGTCGCGCGCTGCACGCGAGTTCGGCTATACACGGATGTGGAGCATCCACCCGGGCCAGATCCGGTCCATCCTGACGGCCTTTGCGCCGGCCCAGCCGGAAATCGACCAGGCCGCGCAGATACTATTGTCTGCCGCCGAAGTGCACTGGGCTCCTATCAGTGCCGATGGCGTGCTCCATGATCGCGCAAGCTACCGCTATTACTGGCAGTTGCTTGAGCGCGCGCACCAGACGGGGCGCAGCCTGCCTGCCGGCGTGCAGCCATGGTTTGCTGTGTCCTCTTTTTCCTGACCTTTTTTTATGATCGCTGGAGCTCACATGAAATCCTTCATCGCCTCCTTCCTGCTCCTGGCTCCCGTGCTGGCTCTGGCCGCAGGTACCGCCCCGACTTCCAAGACGGCTGCCAAG
>JBBKVU010000544.1:0-5791 GCA_037968595.1 Comamonas sp. | reverse complement strand
CTGAAGCCGCGGCTGCGGCGCCCTGCCCGGGCGCCAACGCTGCGCCGCGCGCGGCCGGACAATATCCGTGTCCTAGCCGTGCCTTGAATATGCGAGAAATCCCCCAGGATTTGATGCAGGACAAGCCACGCCTGCAAACATAAATAACACCCAGGGAAACTACTGAAGCATTTAACTGTCGCCGAATACTTGCGCCACCAACAATCAACTAGCATATTGCCAGGTTGAACAAAATATTCTCTGGAGACAATTCAATGGTTCGCAAAAGCATTTTGGCCTTGGGCATTCTTTCCCTTTTCGGCAGCGCCTTCGCGCAGTCCGCCTATCCCAGCAAGCCCATCAAGCTGCTCGTGCCTTTTGCCGCGGGTGGCACCACCGACCTGATTGCGCGCGTCATTGCCGATCCGCTGGGCCGTGAACTCGGCCAGCCGGTGATCGTCGAGAACCGCGGCGGCGGCGGCGGCAGTATAGGCGCGGCGGAAACCGCGCGCGCCACGCCCGACGGCTACCATCTGGGCATTGCCACCGTGTCGACCACGGCCACCAACCCGGCCATCAACCCCAAGATCCCCTACAACGTCGCCACCGACTTCACGCCCGTGATCAACATTGCGGCCACGCCCAACGTGATCGCGGCCAATCCCCAGTTCGCGGGCAAGAACTACAAGCAGTTCCTCGAGGAAATCAAGAAGAACCCGGCCAAGTATTCCTACGCCTCGCCGGGCACGGGCTCCATCACCCATCTGATGATGGAGATGTACAAGCTGTCGACCGGCACCGACATGATGCACGTGCCCTACCGCGGTTCGGGCCCGGCGCTCAACGACGCCGTTGCCGGCCAGGTGCCGCTGATTTTCGACAACCTGCCTTCGGCCCTGCCCTTCATCAAGGAAAAGCGCCTGGTGGCCTTGGTGGTTGCCGCGCCCGAGCGCGTGCCCGCGATGCCCGACGTGCCGACCTTCAAGGAAGTCGGCCTCGAGCCGGTGAACCGCATGGCCTACTACGGCATCGTCGGTCCCAAGAACCTGCCCAAGGACATCGTCGACAAGATCAATGCCGCAACCCGCAAGGTGCTGCAGGACCCGGCGATCCGCAAGCGCATCGAGGAAACCGGCTCCATCATCCAGGCCGGCACGCCCGAGCGGTTCGCGCAGCAGATGAAGGAAGAACTCGCAGTCTACAAGGACGTGGTCGTCAAGCAGAAGCTGACGATGGACTGAGTCAGGCCCAATGAAAAAAACCCCGCAGCGCGGGGTTTTTTCATTGCTCGGCCTGGGCCAGCGATCAGCTGCCTTCGCCGAAGGTCAGTTCGCCGGCGGCACGTGCGTGCTGCAGGTCGGCGACCACATCGGCGCGCGACAGCGGCTGGCCCTGTGCGGCATTGGCGGGATAGTCGGTTTCGAAGTACTGGGCCAGTTGGCCATTGGCGCGTGCCTGTTCGAGCTCGGCAACCACCTGGGCGCGGGTCTTGCCTTGGGCTTGCGCCTGGGCCGTGAAGTTCTGCGGATTGAGCTGGTTGAGCGGCAGTCCGGTGACGGTGTCGATGATGTTGCCGCTGCGCTGGGCTTGGGCCAGGTCGGCGAGCACCTGGGCGCGGGTCAGGCCTGCAGGCTCGGCAGCCATGGCCTGGCCGGCAACGGCGGCGGTCAGGGACAGGATCAGGATGGAAGCGGTTTTGCGAATGGAGGTCATGGTCTCTTTCATACGGTGTTCAAGGAAGGCAGCGGTCCCAAGGGCCGGTACCCAGCGGTATGAAGACAATTCTGTGACATCGGCACTGACGCGAAGATTGCGCGGACATTACGTTTTTGTCATGTGCGCGATCGCATTAGCCACTACCATTACTGCCTCCCCCCGGACAGGCAAAAGCATCCCATGCGCATATTGATCATTGAAGACGAAATCAAATCCGCGGATTATCTGCAAAAGGGTTTGACAGAGTCCGGCTACCAGGTCGAAGTCGCATATAACGGCGTGGACGGACTGCATTTATCGCGAAGTTCCGATTTTGATCTGTTGATTCTTGACGTCATGCTGCCCGGAATGGATGGCTGGAGTTTCATTCGAAAATTTCGAGAAACCCACCAGACGCCGGTATTGTTTCTGACGGCGCGCGATGCGATAGAAGACCGTGTCAGGGGGCTGGAACTCGGCGCCGACGATTATCTGGTCAAGCCTTTTTCCTATGCCGAACTGCTGGCGCGCGTGCGCACGCTGCTGCGCCGCACTCCGCTGCGCGAACCCGATGTCTTTCGCCTCGCCGACCTGGAAATGGACCTCCTGCGCCGGCGCGTGACGCGCCAGGGCCAGCGCATAGAGCTGACCAACAAGGAGTTCGCGCTGCTGCAGCTGCTGCTGCAGCACCAGGGCGAAGTGATGTCGCGCACGCGCATTGCGTCCCAGGTCTGGGACATGAACTTCGACAGCGACACCAACGTCGTCGATGTCGCGATACGCCGGCTGCGCGCCAAGATCGACGACGGCTATGACAACAAGCTGATCCAGACCGTGCGCGGCATGGGTTACCGCATAGAGGCGGAAACGGAATGAAGAAATTCGAGCAGATCAGCCTGCGCCTGCGGCTGGCCCTGATGTTTGCCGCGGTGAGCGCGATTTTGTTTGGCGCGATGGGCTGCTACGCCTACGACGCGCTCAAGAGCGAACTCAAGCAGCGCGACGACGAGGCCCTGATCGCGCGCATCGAGCGCATGCGCATTCTTTCAATAGACCCCGAATATGTCGAAATCCTGCGCCAGCACCCTCACCTGTATGCGCATGCGCTGGGGAATAAGGAAAACATTCTCTGGATCACCAATGACCGCGGCGAACTGCTGGTTGAAATCAATCCCACGGGCATGCAGCGCCCGAACTTTCCCGCCGACGGCTCGCCCATGCTGTTCACCTACGCCGGCCCCGAAGTCGCAAGGCTGGCTTGGGCGCATGTGATCTGCCCCCCCGGCGTGCTGCATGTGATCACCGGCACGGTACTGACCACGCGCATCCAGATGCTGGAGGCGTACCGCGTCAAACTCGCCCTGGCCTGGCTGGTGGGCGTGCTGCTGGCGTTTGCCATGGGCTGGGAAGTGGTGCGCCGCGGCCTGCTGCCGCTGCGCCGCCTGAGCCTGCAGGCCGCGGCCATTCACCCGCAGCAGCTGGGCCTGCGCCTGGACGCCCAGCGCCAGCCCCAGGAACTGCAGGGCCTGACCTGCGCGCTCAACCTGATGCTGTCGCGGCTCGAGGAAGGCTATTCGCGGCTGTCGCGCTTTTCCGAAGACCTGGCGCACGAGATGCGCACGCCGCTCAACAACCTGATGGGCCAGAACCAGCAGGCGCTCAACCAGCCGCGCAGCGTCGAGGACTACGAGAACCTGCTGGTTTCCAAGCAGGAGGAATACGAGCGCCTGGCGCGCATGATAGACAACATGCTGTTCCTGGCGCGGGCCGAAAAGCCCGAGGCCATGCTGCAGCTCAAGGCGTTGGACCTGTCCCATCTGGCAGGCCGGGTGTGCGACTATTTCGAAGGCATGGCCGAAGAGCGCGACATGCAGATGCGCAACCTGGCGCAAGGCTGGCTGATTGCCGATTCGGCGCTGCTGGCGCGTGCCATGGCCAATCTGGTGTCAAATGCCTTGCGTTACGGCGCGGCCGGGAGCGTGGTCACGATCAGCAGCCAGGTGCACGCGCTGGGCCTGGACATCGAGGTCTCGAACCAGGGCGAGCCCATTGCCGCGGAGCATCTGCCGCGGCTGTTCGACCGCTTCTACCGCTGCGATCCTTCGCGCGCCCAGCCCGGTGATTCAGGCGGCCTGGGGCTGGCGATTGCCCAGTCCATCATGCACATGCACAAGGGCCAGGTGCTGGTCGACAGCCAGCCCGAGGAAACGCGCTTCATCCTGCGCTTCGGCCCGGGCTCGGTGGCAGAGGTGCCGTCGGCTTAGAACAGCACGCGGCAGCGGATGGTGCCGGGAATGTTGCTGAGCTGGGCCATGGGCAGTTCGACCGTCTCTGCGCCGATGTCCATCACCATGTAGCCGAGCTTTTCATCGGTGCGCAGGTACTGGCCGGCAATGTTGATGCCGTGCTGCGCGAACACCTGGTTCACAGCCGACAGAATGCCCGGCACGTTGTGGTGCACATGCAGGATGCGCTTGTGTCCGGGGTGCGAGGGCAGCGCCACTTCGGGGAAGTTGACGGCCGAGGTGGTCGTGCCGTTGTCGCTGTACTTGATCAGCTTCTCGGCGACTTCCAGGCCGATGTTGGCCTGCGCCTCGGCGGTGGAGCCGCCGATGTGCGGCGTCAGGATGACGTTGTCCAGACCGCGCAACGGCGACTCGAACTCGTCCTTGTTGGTGCGCGGCTCGACCGGGAACACGTCGAGCGCGGCGCCCAGCAGGCGGCCCGCGCGCATGGCGCTGGCCAGCGCGTCGATCTCGACCACGGTGCCGCGCGAGGCATTGATCAGAATGGCGCTGGGCTTCATGGCTTCAATTTCAGCGGCGCCAATCATCCATTGCGTCGAAGGCAGCTCGGGCACATGCAGGCTCACGATGTCGCTGACGGCCAGCAGTTCCTGCAGCGAGGCGGCCTGGCGCGCATTGCCCAGCGGCAGCTTGGTGGTGATGTCATGGAACACGACCTGCATGCCCAGGGCCTCGGCCAGCACCGACAGCTGGGTGCCGATCGAGCCGTAGCCGACGATGCCCAGCGTCTTGCCGCGGATTTCATAGGAGTTGTCGGCCGTCTTGAGCCAGCCGCCGCGGTGCGAGGCCGCGTTCTTGGCGGGAATGCCCCGCAGCAGCAGGATGGCTTCGCCCAGCACCAGTTCGGCGACCGAGCGGGTGTTGGAGTAAGGCGCGTTGAACACCGCCACGCCGCGCTCACGGGCGGCATTCAGGTCGACCTGGTTGGTGCCAATGCAGAAGCAGCCCACGGCCACGAGCTTGTGCGCGGCCTGGAACACGGCTTCGGTCAGCTGGGTGCGCGAACGGATGCCGACAAAGTGCACGTCGGCGATCTTGCGCTCGAGCTCTTCGGGCGGCAGCGCGCCGGAGATCGCTTCCACGTTGGTGTAGCCCGCGTTCTGCAGCAGCTGCAGGGCGCCGGGATGGATGCCCTCCAGCAGCAAAAACTTGATTTTCGACTTGTCCAGCGACGTCTTGTTGGTCATTCAAAGCTCCGATTGCGCAATCCTCCATTACAGCGGATTCTCGATACCGCTACGCCGGATAGGTCCACCTGCGAAGCCTTCGCACGGCCATGGCCCGCCGGGCAGGTTCAAGGCGCGTCAGGAAAGCACCTGGAAGTACTGCCCCAAGGGCTCGCGTTCGGTCTGCGTCTGGTTGTCGGGTGCCTGCGGGTCGGCCCAGCCCAGGGCCACACCGCAGACCACGACTTCATTGTCCGGCAGGCCCAGCTCGCGGCGCACGATCGCCGGATAGGACGCCAGCGCGCCTATGGCGCAGGCACCCAGACCCTGCGCATGGGCGGCCATCAGCAGGCCATGCAGGCACATGCCCAGATCCATGAAGCCGCCATGGCCGAAATCGCGGTCCAGCGTCACCAGCAGGGCCACGGGCGCGTCAAAGAAACGGTAGTTGCGCTCGAACTGCTGCTGGCGCGCAGCCGCATCGCCACGCGCAATGCCCAGGCTGCGGTACAGCGCCTGGGCCGAGGCCACCTGGCGCTTGCGCAGCTGCATGGGCATGGGCTGGGGAAAGTAGTCGTATTCCTCGCGCGCCGGCTGCTGCGTGCGCACCGCCTCGCACAGCGCGGCGCTCAGGCGCGCGCGCGC
>JBBKVU010000543.1:0-2904 GCA_037968595.1 Comamonas sp. | reverse complement strand
ATTCTGTCCATGGGCTCCTGGCCCTGGCTGTTGGCGCTCAACGTGCCGCTGGGCCTGCTGACGGTCTGGCTGGGGCGCAGGACCCTGCCCGACACCCCGCGCCTGGCCGCCGAGCCCGGCGTCAAGGCGTTTTCCCCGCTGGACCTGGTGCTCAACATGGCGATGTTCGCGCTGGTGTTCCTGGGCGCCGACGCGCTGGGCGTGGCGCGCAAGGATGAGACCGGCTCGCTGCTGATGGGCGGTCTGATGCTGGGTGCGGGCCTGCTGATAGGCGTCTGGCATCTGCTGCGCCAGAGCCGCAAGCCGCGGCCGCTGTTTCCCCTTGATCTGCTGCGCATTCCGGTGTTTGCGCTTTCGATGGCCTCGTCGGTCAATGCGTTCTGTGCCCAGACCCTGGCGTTCCTGGCCCTGCCTTTCCTGCTGCTGGAGACCTATGGCCGCAGCGCCCTGCAGGCCGGGCTGCTGCTCACGGCCTGGCCGCTGGCCATCGTCACGGTGGCGCCGCTGTCGGGCTGGTTGATAGGCCGCTATCCCGACGGCCTGCTGGGCGGCCTGGGGATGGCGGTGTTTGCCTGCGGGCTGTGGCTGTTGGCGCTGCTGCCGGCGCAGCCGTCGGATCTCGATGTCATCTGGCGCCTGGTGCTGTGCGGCGCGGGCTTTGCGCTGTTCCAGTCACCCAACAACCACACCATCGTGCGCTCGACACCGGTTCTGCGCAGCGGCGCAGGCAGCGCCATGCTGGGCACGGCGCGGCTCACGGGCCAGACCATGGGCGCGATCATTCTCGCCACGCTGTTTGCGCTCTGGCCGGGCCATGGCGGCACGGCTGAAACGGTGGCGCTGGTGGGGGCGGGTTGTTTCGCGGCGCTGGCCGGCATCTGCAGCAGCCTGCGCATCCGCCAGCCGCGGGTCTGAGGCGCCAGCGCGGCGGCGACACGCTGGCGACACGGGCTGGCGGGGCGCCAACGCACAATGCTCCAGCGGCCCCGAGGCCGGCCTATAACTACCATCACAGGAGACAGCGAGATGACGCGTAAAGTGCAACAACTGTTTGATCTCAGCGGCAAGACGGCCCTGGTGACCGGAGGCTCGCGGGGGCTGGGCCTGCAGATGGCGCAGGCGCTGGGCGAAGCCGGCGCGAAGATCGTGCTGAGCTCGCGGAAGGAGGCCGACCTCGAGGAGGCCACTGCAGTTTTGCAGGCCGGTGGCATCGATGCGCGCTGGATCGCGGCCGATTGCGCGCGCGAGGAAGACATACTGCGCCTGGTCGATGAAACGCTGCAGCGCGTGGGCGATGTCGACATACTCGTCAACAATGCCGGCGCAAGCTGGGGCGCGGCGGCCGAAGACCATCCGACCGCGGCCTGGGACAAGGTGATGAACCTGAACGTGCGCGGCTACTTCCTGCTCAGCCGCGAGATCGCCAAGCGCAGCATGATTGCGCGCCGCTCGGGCCGCATCATCAATATCGCCTCGATTGCCGGTCTGGCCGGCAACCCCATCGAGATGAAGACCATTGCCTACAACACCTCCAAGGGCGCCGTGATCAACTTCACGCGTGCGCTGGCCGCGGAGTGGGGCGTGCATGGCATCAATGTGAACGCGATCTGCCCGGGCTTCTTCAAGACCAAGATGGCGACGGTGCTGATCGAGACGCTGGGCGAGGAAAAGATGGCCAGCCACGCGCCGCTGCGTCGCCTGGGCGACGACGAGGACCTCAAGGGCATCACGCTGCTGTATGCCTCGGACGCGGGCAAGCACATCACCGGCCAGTGGATGGCGGTCGACGGCGGCGTCAGCGTGGTCACGGGCGGTTGAGGCCTTTTCTGCCCTGACAATAGCGCTGCCGCGGCGCGCTCAGCGCCTGGCCCCGCGGGCGGGTGCAGCCCTGAATCAAGAAAGGCCGATCCGGTGTTGAGTTTCGAAGCAGACATTCCTTTTGTGAGCGAGTTGGGTTTTACGCTGCACAAGCGCGCCGACGGCGAGTCAGAACTGCATTACACGCCGCGTTCAGAGCATCTGAACTCGTTTGGCGTGACCCACGGCGGCGCCTTGATGGCGCTGCTGGACGTGGCCATGGCCCAGGCCGCCTGCAGCGTGGTGCCCAACACCGGCGGCGTGACGATTGAAATGAAGACCTCGTTCATGCTGCCCGCGCGCGGCGCGCTGGTGGCCAAGGGGCAGCTGCTGCACAAGACGCATGGCGGCATGGCCTATGTGGAGGGCGCGGTCTATGACGCCCAGGGCCTGATGTGCTGCAAGGCCTCGGGCACCTTCAAGCTCAAGCACCGCGAGCCGCTGAAGACTGCGCTGGTCGCGGCCCCCGAGGGCGCGCCCACCTGATTGGGCGACAGCGTCCGCGCGCTGCCCGTTTCGCCAGGCTTTCGATGACATTGCAATGATCAACAGGAGACATCAGATGACCCAGAATCAGCAAATCCTTCTCGATAACCGCCCCCAGGGCGAAGCCGTGGAAAGCAACTTCAAGCTGGTGCAAGCCGAGGTGCCGGCGCTGCGCGATGGCGAGGTGCTGGTGCGCCACCATTACCTGAGCCTGGACCCCTACATGCGCGGGCGCATGAACGACAGCAAGAGCTATGCGGCCAGCCAGCCCCTGGGCGAGGTGATGATAGGCGGCACCGTGGGCGAGGTGGTCGAGAGCCGCAACCCCAAGTTTGCCGCAGGCGACCAGGTCGTAGGCATGGGCGGCTGGCAGGAATACAGCGTGGTGGACGGCAATGCGCCCGGCATGCTGCGCAAGGTCGATACCAGCCATGTGCCGCTGTCGCACTACCTGGGAGCGGTGGGCATGCCCGGCGTGACCGCGTATTACGGCCTGGTGAAGATCATTGCGCCCAAGGCCGGCGAGACCGTGGTGGTGAGCGCCGCCACCGGCGCCGTGGG
>JBBKVU010000542.1:0-3169 GCA_037968595.1 Comamonas sp. | reverse complement strand
GTGGCGCCGCCCGGCGCATAGCCCACCAGGATGCGCAGCGGGCCGTCAAGCTGTGGTGCAGTCTGCGCCTGGGCGGTGGGTGCAAGCGCGGCAACGAGGCCCGTCAGGGCCAGGGCGGTGGCCGCGCCGCGCATGAAGCGGCGGCGTGAACGCGTGGTGTGGTCTGCCATGCGGCATCTCCTGGTTTGATGCAGCGCACGAGCGACGCTGGCTGCGATTCATGGTGTTTGTTGTGGCGTGGCCGTCGTCCATGGAGGCGATCAGCCAGCCGGGATACTAACCCGGCTATGAGCGCCCAAGCCGCACATTTGCATATCCGCGCTAGGCTGGCTGCCCCATGGGGACGGGCGCGGCCGTGGCCCTGGCGTTCCATAATGCGCATCACACGAACCATGCGCCGGAGGGATGAAAATGAAGATCGCCGTACTCGATGATTACCAGAATGCCGTCGAGAAGCTGGACTGCAATGCGTTGCTGAACGCACACGACGTCACCGTTTTCACGCAGACCATGAACGAAGACCAGCTTGCGGCCGCGCTGCAGGAGTTCGACGCGCTGGTGCTGATACGCGAACGCACGGAAATCACCGCCAGCCTGCTGGCGCGCCTGCCGCGTCTGAAACTGATATCGCAGACCGGCAAGGTCAGCGGCCATATCGATGTACCGGCCGCGACCGCCGCCGGCGTGGCGATTGCCGAAGGCGTTGGCGACCCGACGGCGCCGGCCGAGTTGACCTGGGCGCTGATCATGGCCGCCTATCGCAAGATTCCACAGTATGTCGCGCACATGAAGGCGGGCCGCTGGCAGGCAGCGTCGCTGGACGCACGCCACAACACTCCGGGCCGTTCGCTGCAGGGCGATACGCTGGGTATCTGGAGCTACGGCAAGCTGGGCAAGCGCGTCGCGGGCTATGGCAAGGCCTTCGGCATGGAGGTGGTCGTCTGGGGCCGCGAAGCCAGTCGCGCCCAGGCGCTGGCCGATGGCTATCGCGTCGCCGACTCCAAGCAGAGCTTCTTTGCCCAGGCCGATATCGTCAGCCTGCACCTGCGGCTCAACGCCGCCACGACAGGCACCGTGACCCTGGAAGACCTGCAGGCCATGAAGCCTTCGGCCCTGCTGGTCAACACCAGCCGTGCGGAGCTGATTGCCCCGGGTGCATTGCAGCAGGCGCTGTCCCAGGGCCGTCCCGGGTTCGCGGCGCTCGATGTGTTCGAAGAAGAGCCGGTAGCCAAGGATGCCTGGTTTCTTTCAGCCGACAACGTGGTCACCACGCCGCATCTGGGTTATGTCGAGCAAAAGGGCTATGAAATCTACTTTCGCGCGGCCTTCGAGAACGTCGCCAGCTTCTTTGCCGGAACGCCGACCAATGTCTGCAATCCCGCGGCGCTGGCCCGGGCCTGAGCCTTTTCATCCCTATCCTGTTTCTCCATGCCCAATATGCTTCGCCCTCGCCTGCGCCACAACACCTGGGAGTTTCCCGTGCACCACATGCGCGGCGGCACATCGACCGGCCTGGTGATCTGGGAGCCGGCGGCGCCCGAAGAGGAAAGCCTGCGCGAGGAGCTGCTGCGCCAGCTGATGGGCGTTCCCGCCGCAGGCGAGCGCCCGGGCAACAAGCAGACCACGGGACTGGGCCGCGGCCCGGCAACCAGCAACAAGGTCTTTTTCGCGCAGATGGAGCACAGCGACGCCGGCCCGCGCCTGGTCAGCACGCTGGCCCAGCTTGCCGCCGACCACGGCCGCATCGACTGGAGCGTCAACTGCGGCAACATGTCGTCGGCGCTGCAGCTGTGGGCGCTGGACAGCGAACTCGTGGAACACGCCGCCATCGGCGCGCACGAACTGGCGATACGCAATACCAATACCGGTGTGCTGACGACTTCGCGCATGGTGATCGAAGCCGACGGCGGCTTCGCCGCAGCCGAGATTCCCGGCGTGATGGGCCGGCATCCCGCGGTGGACCTGTTCCTGCACCAGCCCGCGGGCGCCAAGACCGGCGCGCTGCTGCCCACGGGCAATGCGGTCGACACCGTTGCCGGGGTGCGCGTGAGCTGCGTCGACGTGGCCGTGCCCATGGTCATCGTGCGCGCCGCCGATCTGGGCAAGACCGGCCATGAATCGGTGGCCGAACTCGCGGCCGATGCCGACTTCATGCAGCGCCTCAAGGCCATCTGGGTCGAAGCCGGCTTGAAGATGCAGCTGCGGCGCAGGAACGGCAGCCTGATGAGCGCCGCCGACATCGCGCAAAGCGAGACCATTCCCAAGGTCTGCATCGTCAGCGCCGCGCGCGGCGGCGCCGATCTCGCGGTGCGCTATTTGACGCCCCAGACGGTGCACGCTTCGCTGGCCGTCTCGGGCGGCTGCTGCCTGGCCGCGGCGACGCTGGTTCCGGGCTCGGTCGCGCATGAACTCGCGCCCCAGCGGGCTGCAGCGCAGCTGGGCGAGATCAAGGTCGATATCGAGAATCCCGCGGGCATCCTTTCGACCACGGTGGTGGCTTCGATGGAGGGCGATGCCTTGCGCATCGCCTCGGCCGCCTATCAGCGCAGCGCCCAGGTGCTGCTCAGGGGCTACGTGCCGCTGTATGCGGCGTCGCCTGCGTTGCGCGCGGCGCTGGCGCAGCGCGCCGAGTAGGGGCGCCAGCGCCGCAGCAGCGGCCTGATCCTGGCGCGCGAAAAATGTTGCGCCGGCTCTCAGGTGCTTTCGCGCACCACCAGCTCGTAGCCCAGCTGTATGCTGCCCGGCGCCGCGGTGGCGCCGCGCATCATGCCCAGCAGCATGCTGGCGCCTTCGCGGCCGACTTCGCTGCGCGGCGTGCGCACGGTGGTGAGCGCGGGCACCATCTGGTCGCTGCCGGCGAGGTCGTTGAATCCGGCCATGGCGATGCGCTGGGGCACCTGCACGCCCAGCCGGTGCGCGGCCAGCAGCCCGCCCTGGGCGATGTCGTCATTGCAAAAGAAGATGGCGTCGATGTCGGGCATGCGCTGCAGCATTTCCTCGAACAGTCTTGCGCCCAGCGCAATCGACGAGCGCTCGGGGCTGAGCATTTCCAGCCGCGGGTCGTAGAGGCCGGCGGCGCGCAGGCAGCGGCGATAGCCTTCGGCGCGCTGCAGCACGCGCGGGTCGAGCGGGGCGCCGCAAAACGCAATGCGCCGCCGGCCTCTACGAC
>JBBKVU010000541.1:0-3807 GCA_037968595.1 Comamonas sp. | reverse complement strand
CGGGGCGCACACCCTACTCGCGCGGCGGCGACGGCCGCGCCGTGCTGCGCTCTAGCATCCGCGAATTCCTCTGCAGCGAAGCCATGCATGCGCTGGGCGTGCCGACCACGCGCGCGCTGTGCGTGACCGGCTCGCCCCTGCCGGTGCAGCGCGAGACCCTGGAGACCGCGGCCGTGGTCACGCGCTTTGCGCCCAGCTTCATCCGCTTTGGCCATTTCGAGCATTTCGCCGCGCGCGATCAGATCGCCGAGCTGCGCGCGCTGGCCGACCATGTCATCGACCATCACTACCCCGCCTGCCGCGGCGCCGCCCAGCCCTACGCCGCCTTGCTGCAGGCCGTGAGCGAGCGCACGGCCGAGCTGCTGGCGCACTGGCAGGCCGTGGGCTTTTGCCATGGCGTGATGAACACCGACAACATGAGCATTCTCGGGCTGACCATAGACTACGGTCCGTTCCAGTTTCTCGACACCTTCGATCCCGGCCACATCTGCAACCACAGCGACACCCAGGGCCGCTATGCGTTCAATCGCCAGCCCCAGGTGGCCTACTGGAACCTGTTTTGCCTGGCCCAGGCGCTGATGCCGCTGATCGAAGACCAGGAAACCGCGCTCGCGGCGCTCGCGCCCTACAAGACGGTCTATGCCAGCGCTTTTCTGGCGCGCATGCGCGCCAAGCTGGGGCTGCTGCATCGCCAGGACGACACGCGCCACAGCGAAAGCGACGGCGCGCTGATCGAAGAACTGCTGGGCCTGCTGGCCGCCAACCGGGTCGACTACACGGTGTTCTGGCTGCGCCTGACCGATGCCGTGGAATCGGGCGATTTCACGCCGGTGCGCGATCTGTTTCTCGACCGCGAAGGCTGGGACGGCTGGTTGCTGGGCTACTCCGAACGGCTGGTGCAGACCGATGCCGGCAGCGCGCTGGCCGACATGCGCAGCAGCAATCCGCGCTACGTGCTGCGCAATCACCTGGGCGAATTGGCGATACGCGCGGCCGGCGAAGGCGACTTCAGCGTGCTGCAGCAACTGCTGCAGGTACTCGAACGCCCCTACGACATCCATCTGGAACACGCGCAATGGTCAGGATTTGCGCCAGAATGGGCTTCATCCATCGCCATCAGCTGTTCATCATGAGCTTTCCCATCCAGAAAACCGACGCCGAGTGGCACGCCGTGCTGCAGGAAAAAGCTGCCGAGCCCGGCGCCTACCAGATCACCCGCCACGCGGCCACCGAGCGGCCCTACAGCGGAAAATACGAGCAGCACTGGGCCGACGGCAGCTACCACTGCATCTGCTGCGGCGCCAAGCTGTTTGCCGCCAACACCAAGTTCGACGCCGGCTGCGGCTGGCCGAGCTTTTCGCAGGCCATTCCCGGAACCATTCGCGAGATCGTCGATCACAGCCATGGTATGAGCCGCACCGAAACCGTCTGCGCGCAGTGCGGCGCCCACCTGGGCCATGTCTTCGAAGACGGCCCGCAGCCCACGGGACTGCGCTACTGCATGAACTCGGCGTCGCTGGACTTCTCGCCCAGCACGTCCTGAACCCGGGCCGCCGGCAACGCCGCGGCCCAGCCCTTTTCCCCTCTGGCTTGCAAGCCCCATGAAATTACTGATCGACTTCTTTCCCATCATCCTGTTCTTTGTGGCCTTCAAGGTCTGGGGAATCTATACGGCCACGGCCGTGGCCATTGCCGCCACCGTGCTGCAGATTGCCTACCTGCGCGTGCGCAACGGCCGCGTCGAGCCCATGCAGTGGGTCAGTCTGGGAGTGATCGTGCTGTTTGGCGGCGCCACGCTGCTGGCCGAAAGCGAAACCTTCATCAAGTGGAAACCCACGGTGCTTTACTGGCTCATGGGCGGCGCGCTGCTGGTCGGCCAGCTGATCTTTCGCAAGAACCTGCTGCGCTCGGTCATGGGCGCGCAGTTGCAGCTGCCCGAGGCCGTATGGCTCAAGCTCAACTGGGCCTGGGCGGCATTCTTTGCCGTGATGGGCGCGCTCAACCTGTGGATTGCCTTTCACTTCGACACCGACACCTGGGTCAACTTCAAGCTGTTTGGCGGCATGGGTCTGATGCTGGTGTTCGTGGTCGCGCAGGCGCTGTACCTGAGCCGCTATCTGAAGGAAGACGGCGACGCCGCCGCCCCCAAGGAGCTGCCATGAGCGCCCTGCCCCCCATCAGCGCCGACGCCATGGCCACCACGCTGCGCGCGCGGCTGGCGCCCACGCAGCTCGAAGTCATCGATGAAAGCAGCCAGCATGCAGGCCATGTGGGCGCCAACGACACCGGCTTTGGCACCCATTTCCGGGTGCGCATTGCGGCCCCCGGATTTGCCGCGAAATCGCGCGTGGCACGCCATCGCCTTGTGTATGATGCGCTGCAAGACTTCATTGACCAGGGTGTTCATGCCATCGCCATTGAAGTGCTTTGACTACATGCATGCCCCTGCGGGCATGGCAACGTTGAACACTAAAACGTACCTCTTTTTTCTTTCGGAATTTCGCATGAATAAACAGTTCTTGTCCAGCCTGGTGACGGCTGCCGTTTTGGGTGGTGCTGCCCTGGGCGCTTCGGCGCAAAATCTCGCCGTTGTCAATGGCAAACCCGTTCCCAAGGAACGCGTGGAAATCCTCAAGCAGCAGATCGAGCGTTCGGGCCGTCCCATCTCCCCCGAGATCGAAGGCCAGATCAAGGAAGAAGTCATTGCCCGCGAAGTCTTCATGCAGGAAGCCAGCCGTCTGGGTCTGGAAGCTTCGCCCGAATACAAGTCGCAAATGGAACTGGCCCGCCAGACCGTGCTGATCCGCGAGCTGTTTGAAGACTTCAAGCGCAAGAACCCCGTGACCGACGCCGAGATCAAGGCCGAGTACGACAAGTTTGTCGCCGCCAACCAAGGCCAGGAATACCGCGCCAGTCACATCCTGGTGCCCACCGAGAACGAAGCCAAGGCCATCATTGCCTCGCTGAAGAAGGGTGGCAATTTCGCCGAGATCGCCAAGAAGCAATCCAAGGATCCGGGATCGGGCGCACGCGGCGGCGATCTGGACTGGGCCAACGCCAACAGCTATGTGCCTGAGTTCACGCAAGCCATGATCAAGCTGCAAAAAGGCAGCTACACCCAGACTCCCGTCAAGAGCCAGTTTGGCTACCACGTGATCCGCCTGGACGACACGCGCCAGGCCGAGCTGCCCAAGCTCGAGGACGTCAAGCCCCAGGTCGCCCAGCAACTGGAACAGCAAAAGCTGATCCAGTTCCAGGAAAGCCTGCGCGCCAAGGCCAAGGTCGAATAAACCCGATCAAGCCCTGTGGGGCAAAAAAAAAGCGGCCCAGGCCGCTTTTTTTCATGCTGCGGGCGTTTTCTCCTTCATGCCGCCGACAAGCGCGCCGGGCGCGCCTCGCGGATCGGCAGATGCGCCAGCGCCGCGGGCGCGATGTCCACGTACCAGACCCAGTCATAGCTGCCGGTGACCTGGAAGACATGTCCGCCCAGAAAAGCACCAAAGAAGCCGCCGATCTGGTGGGCCAGCATCAGCACGCCGAACAGCATGGCCATGTTGGCCGGCCCGAACATCTTGGCCACCAGTCCCGCGGTGGGCGGCACGGTGGACAGGAACGTCACGCCCATCACTGCCGCAAAGACCAGCACCACGGCCGGGGTCTTGGGCGCCAGCACAAAGGCCAGCACCGCCAGGCCGCGCGTCGCATAGAGCAGCGACAGCAGCGACTTCATGCGCCAGCGTCCCACGGCCCAGCCCATGGACAGGCTGCCGACGATATTGAACAGGCCGATCAAGGCCAGTGACCAGC
>JBBKVU010000540.1:0-9957 GCA_037968595.1 Comamonas sp. | reverse complement strand
GCGTGGCGGCGCTGGGGCGGCGCTATCTCGGGCACGAAGATCTGTCGATGGTGTTCCTGATCGCGGTGCTGCTGGTGGCTTCGCGCACCCGCATGGTGACGGCGTTTGCGACCGCCGTGCTGTGCTTTCTGGCCTACGATTTCTTTTTCATCGAGCCGCGGTTCACGCTGTTCATCGGCGCTCACCGCGGAGTGATCACCGTGGTGATGTTTCTTGCCGCGGCGCTGATCGGCGGGCGGCTGGCCTCGCGCCTGCGCATGCAGGTGGTGGCGCTGCGCGCGGCAAACACCCATGCGACGGCCATGCAGAACCTGGGCCGGCAGCTGTCCAAGGCCGCCGATCTGGGCCAGGTGATTGCCGCCGGCGCCGGCGCGCTCGAGGCCACGCTGCAGGCCAAGGCCTGGGTCAGCATCAATGGCGAGTCCGGGCCGCAGGCCGTCGCCCACAGCCTGGGCGAGAAGGACCGGGCCGCCGCCGACTGGACCCAGGCGCATGGCCAGCCCAGCGGGCGCTATACCGATACGCTGACCCAGTCGGCCTGGTGGTTTCTGCCGGTGCACTCGGACCAGGGCAGCCTGGGCGTCGTCGGCCTGCAGTTTCCCGCCGGCATGTCGCGGCTGACGTTCGAGCAGCGGCGCCTGGCCGAAAGCATGGTCGAGGACATCGCCCAGGCGGCGCTGCGCGCGCGCCTGGTGTCCGATCTCGAAGTCGCGCGCGTCACGGGCGAGACCGAGCGCCTGCGCTCGGCGCTGCTGTCGTCGGTGTCGCACGATCTGCGCTCGCCGCTGTCGTCGATGATAGGCGCGGCCGACAGCCTGGCGAGCTACGGCAAGGACATGGGCGAGGACGACCGCAAGACCCTGCTCGAGACCATACGCCTGGAAGGCGAGCGGCTTGACCGCTACATCCAGAACCTGCTCGACATGACGCGCCTGGGTCACCAGGGCCTGACGCTCACGCGCGACTGGATAGGCATCGATGAGCTCGTGGGCTCGGCCAGCCGGCGCCTGCAGCGCTACGTGGCGCATACGCGCGTGGAGATCGACATTCCCGCAGGCCTGCCGCTGGCCCATGTGCACCCGGCGCTGATCGAGCAGGCGCTGTTCAACGTGATGGAAAACGCCGCCAAGTTCTCGCCGCGCGGCGAGGCGCTGCGCGTCGTGGTGCGGCGCACCGAGGACAACCAGATGCAGATCGATGTCTGCGACAGCGGCCCGGGCATTCCCGAGGACGAGCGCAGCCGCATCTTCGACATGTTCTACAGCGTCGAGCGCGGCGACCGCGGCCGGCAGGGCACGGGCCTGGGCCTGACCATCGTGCAAGGCATCATCGGCGCCCACATGGGCCAGGTCGAGGCCTTGCCCGGGCCCGGCGGCCGCGGCACCACCATCCGTCTGACACTGCCCTGGGGCGAGCAGCCCCTGCTGGAGAACACCCCATGAACGTCGGCCATGAAGCCTCCCCGACCACGCCCGCGGCGCGCGTGCTGGTCATAGACGACGAACCGCAGATCCGCAAGTTCGTCGACATCAGCCTGCGCTCGCAGGGCTACGGCACGCAACTCGCCGAGACCGGCGAGCAGGGGCTGTCCATTCTCGCGACCCAGGGCGCCGACCTGGTGATTCTCGACCTGGGCCTGCCGGACCGCGACGGCCAGGACGTGCTGCGCGAGCTGCGCCAATGGTCGCGGGTGCCGGTGATCGTGCTCACGGTGCGCTCCAGCGAAGACCAGAAAGTCGCGCTGCTCGATGCGGGCGCCAACGACTACGTGACCAAGCCCTTCGGCATCGAGGAGCTGATGGCGCGCATCCGCGCGCTGCTGCGCAACGCCAGCCGCCAGGGCGAGGTGGCCGCGGCCTATGACGACGGCGTGCTGCGCATCGACCTGGCGCAGCGCGAAGTGCACCTGCAGGGCCAGCCGGTGGCGCTGACGCGCAAGGAGTTCGCGCTGCTGTCGCTGCTGGCCCAGCAGCCCGGCCGGCTGCTGACCCAGCCCCAGCTGCTGCGCGAGATGTGGGGCCCCACGCATGAGGAGGATGCCCACTACTTGCGCATCCTGGTCGGCAAGCTGCGCCACAAGCTCGGCGACGACGCGGCCGCGCCGCAATACATCATCACCGAGCCCGGCGTGGGCTTGCGTTTCGTCGGGCGCGAGCGGGGTGAGCGCTTGCCCTGAAACAGCGGCCAAACTGCAGCAGGGACCATCGGGCGAAAGTGGCTTTCGACACACCGTGAAACAATATGGCGCAAGCCGTGATGTCGCGGATGTGCCGGGCGGAGACTTTCCCCCGATCTTAGGAACTGCAGATGTTGGTATGCCCTGAAGACGAAAGCCCGGTTGCGCAGCAACTGGCGCAGTTGAGTGCGTTGGATCGTGTGATGGCGATAGCGGAGTTCGAGCTCGATGGCTCATTGAGCCGCGCCAACGACAATTTCCTGGCGCTTCTGGGATTCACGCGTGAACAGGCGGTGGGACGGCATCACAGCAGCTTCTGCACCGCGGCGTTTGCCGCCAGCGCCGAATACCGCAACTTCTGGCCTCAGTTGCGCGACGGCAAGGCCCGCACCGGCCTGGCCGAGCGCCTGCGCAGCGACGGCAGCAGCTGCTGGCTGGAAGCCACCTACACGCCGGTGCTCGATGCCCAGGGCAGGGTGCGCCAGATCCTGAAGATCGCCACCGACATCACGGCGCGCCTGCAGCGCGAGCAGGCGCAGACCGAGCACCTGCAGCGGCTGTCGCTGGTCGCCGATGCCAGCGGTACCGCAGTCGTCATCAGCGACAGCGACTCGAAGATCGTCTATGTCAACAACGGCTTCACGCGCATGTTCGACTGGCAGCTTGACGAAGTCCGCGGGCGCGCGCCGATTGCCTTGCTGGCCCCGCACAGCGACGAGGAATTCGTCGCCAAGTATCGCGAAGCGCTGCGCACCGGCGGATCGGTGGAGCGCGAGGAGATCGTTGTCAGCAAGGACGGGCGGCGCTACTGGGTCAAGGTCATCAGCAACCCCGTGGGCGCTGAGAACGGCGGCGACTGGAGCTACACCGTCACCACGCTGACCGACATCACGCGCTCCAAGATGCACGAGGTGCTGCAGCACCGCGTTCTCGAAGCCATGGTCCGTGAATGTCCGCTGGCGGAAGTGCTGGAATTGATCTGCCATGAAGTCGAGCGCATCTCGCCGGAAATCACCGCCTCGATTCTGGGCGTCAGTGAACAGGGCCTGCTCCAGCCCCAGGTCGGCCCCAGCCTGCCGCCGGAGTATTCGCGCCAGCTCGAGGGGGTGCCCATAGGCCCGGCATCGGGCTCCTGCGGCACGGCGGCATGGCGCAACGCGACCGTGCGCGTCGACGACATCGCCACCGACCCGCTGTGGGCCGAGCACCGCCACCTCATCCTGCCGCTGGGCTTCGTGGGCTGCTGGTCCACGCCCATCCGCAACAGCCAGGGGCGGGTGGTCGGCACCTTTGCGTTCTACTTCGACAGCCCGCGCGTTCAGGCCGCGGAGACCTTTCACCAGCTGATGGTCGATGCCTGCGTGCATCTGTGCGCGCTGGCGCTGGAGCGCGAGCACACGCGCCAGCGCATTCGCCAACTGGCCTTCTATGACGGCTTGACCGGCCTGCCCAATCGCAGCCTGCTGCAGGCCAAGGCGGACAAGGCGATTGCCGCGGCAACGCGCAGCAATGACAAGCTGGCGGTGCTGTTCATCGACCTGGACCGCTTCAAGCAGGTCAATGATTCCCTGGGCCATCCCGCGGGCGACGAACTGCTGCGCCAGATCGCCAGCAAGCTGCGCCGGGACCTGCGCGCCTCCGACATCGCCGGTCGGCTATCGGGCGACGAGTTCGTGGTCGTGCTGCCGCAAAGCGATGTGGAGCAGACCACCGACATGGTGGAGCGCCTGCTGGCGCTGCTGGGCAGTCCCGTCACCGTGGCCGGCGTGGCGCTGGCGGCTTCAGCAAGCGTGGGCATCGCGATGTTCCCCGACGACGGCCGCGACATGGAAACGCTGCTGCACCGCGCCGACATGGCGATGTACCAGGCCAAGAGCAGCGGTCGCGGGTGCTTCAGCTTCTTCAGCAGCGAGATGAACCAGCTGGCGCAGGAGCGCCTGGCGCTGGAAACCGCGCTGCGCCGCGCTATACAGACCCGGCAGCTGCACCTGCACTACCAGCCCCAGGTCGACATGGAGACCGGCAAGCTCTACGGCGTCGAGGCGCTGGCGCGCTGGACCCATCCCGAGCTGGGCGAGATCTCGCCGGTGCGCTTCATTCCCCTGGCCGAGGAGTGCGGACTGGTGGCGGACCTGGGCCACTGGGCGCTGCGCGAAGCCTGCCGCCAGCTGGCGGCCTGGCGCGCCCAGGGCCTGGCCGTGCCGGCGGTGTCGGTCAACCTGTCGCCCACCAGTTTCCACAACCTCGACCTGCCGCGCATGATCGCCGACACGCTGGAAGTCAATTCGCTGAGCTCGCAGGACCTGACGCTGGAGCTGACCGAAAGCGTGCTGCTCGACACCAATCCCAGCACCATGAAGACCATTGCCGAAGTGCATGCCAAGGGCATAAGGCTGGCGATGGACGACTTCGGCACCGGCTACTCGAGCCTGAGCTATCTGCGCCGCCTGCCGGTCAACGAGCTCAAGCTCGATCGCAGCTTTGTTGCCGATCTCGAGAACGACGAGGCCGCGCGGGCGCTGAGCGCGGCCATTCTGGGCATAGGCAAGAGCCTGCACCTGACCGTGGTCGCCGAAGGCGTGGAGACCGCCGAACAGAACCTGCTGCTGCGCGAGCAGGGCTATCCGGTGGCCCAGGGCTATCTGTTTTCGCGGCCGCTTGCGCCGCAGGATTTCGAGAGCTGGCTCAGGCAGGTGGCCGCGGGGGATGCGGCGGCCGTGGCCTGACGGCCAGACTTCAGCCCGCGGCTGCCGCGGCCAGGGCCGGCGCCTGACTTGCGAAGGCCGCAGCGCCCAGTGCTTGCGCCGTGACGACATGCGAGGCCGCTGCCTGGCCGTTCACATCGAGCAGGAATTCGGATGAAACCAGACGCGCGCCGCAGTAGTCGAAGATGCCGTGATCGATCTGCGCGCGCATCGCCTGCGCGTAACCACGGCGCGCATAGGTTCCGGTGTCGGCGCCCCCTATGCCCAGCAGGTGCACCGCGAGGTGGCCCAGGCGCTTGACCAGTTTGCCGTCGGGCGTCTCTTCGTAGGCCCAGCCGTTGGTGAACACGCGGTCTATCCAGCCCTTGAGTTGGCCGGGGAAGGACCACCAGTAGATCGGGTATACCAGCACCAGCGCGTCGGCGCGGTCGACCCGTGCCTGTTCGTGCACGATGTCCGATGGCAGGGGGGCCTTCAGAAAATAGGCGCTGCGGTCATTCTGGTTGAATGCCGGGTCGAAGCCTTCGGCCGCGATGTCGGCGATCTCTGCGCTGTGCTCGCCCGAGGCGGCAAGGCCTTTGGCAAACGCCTGGGCGACGGCGTGCGTCAGGGACTGGGTATCGGGATGGCTGACGACGATGAGGGCATGCATGGCGGGTCTTTGGAGCGGGCGATTGAACTACCATTGGTAGCTGGAACTCGTAAATTACTTTTAGTAGGTTACCTTTGGTAGATTGAAGATGTCAAGTAATCCCTCGAATACGCCCATCACCGTTGCGGCGAAAAAGCGTCTGCCCAAGGACGAGCGGCAGCGCCAGCTCATCGATGTCGCCTGGGCCATCGTGCGCGGTGAAGGCACGGATGCGCTCACGCTGGGCCATCTCGCCGAGCGCGCGGGCGTGACCAAGCCCGTCGTCTACGATCACTTCGGCTCGCGCACCGGCCTGCTGGGCGTGTTGTATGCGGAGTACGACAATCGGCAGCACGCGCTGCTGGACCAGGCCCTGCAGGCCTCTGGAAAGTCGCTCGGTGCCGTGGGGAAAGTGATTGCGGGCGCCTATGTCGACTGCGTCATGGCCATGGGCCGCGAGCTGCCCGGAGTGAGCGCCGCGCTCGCGGGCTCACCCGAACTCGACGCGTTGAAGAAGGCGCACGAGGCGCTGTTCCTGGCGAAGTGCCGAGATGCGCTCCAGCCATTCGCCAAGCAACCTCTGGGACAGGCCGGCATGCGCGCCATGCTGGGCGCCGCCGAGGCGGTGTCGTTTGCAGCGGCCGCAGGCGAAATCGATGTGGCCGATGCGCGCCATGAAATCTACGACGCCGTCGTGCGCATCGCGCGTCGCAGGTGATCGCCGACGGGAGCTGCACTTAGTTGAAAAACGCGTTTGCATAGTCCCAAACATTCGTGGCTGTATCGAGGACGAATTCCTAGACTTCATTCCAAGCAATCCTCAAGGAATGGGTCATGTCTGGATCAGCAAACATCTTTCTCCGCCGTGCCCTGGCGCTGTCCGCAGGCCTCGTTCTGGCCGCCAGCGCGGGCATGGGCGCGGCAGGGGCGGCGCAAGGCGGTTGGCCGAGCAAGCCCATCACGCTGGTCGTTCCCTATCCGCCGGGCGGCACCAACGACAACGTCGCGCGGCTGATTGCCGAGCAGGTCTCGAACCGGGCCGGCCAGCCGGTGATCATCGAGTACAAGCCTGGGGCGGGCGGCACCATAGGCGCGCAGTTCGTGGCGCGCGCCAAGCCCGACGGCTACACCCTGCTCAATGCCTCGATAGGCAATCTGGCCATCGCCCCGCAGCTGATGCCGGTGCAGTTCGATGCGTTCAAGTCCTTCCAGTCCATTGCCTATATCGGCAGCGGCATCACCACGTTCGCCGTGCGTGCCGATTTCCCGGCCAGGAACCTGCAGGAACTCGTGGCCTATGCCAAGAAGCATCCCATCACGCTGGGCACTTCGGGCGTGGGCACGCCGGGCCACATGGCGGGCGTCTACTTCCAGCAGATCACCGGCATACAGATGACCCATGTGCCCTACAAGGGCAGTGCCGCGGCCATCAACGATGCGGTCGGCGGCCATGTGGATCTGGTCATCGATCCGCTGAGCACCACCTTCGTGCGCGCCGACAAGCTCAAGGCCCTGGCCTATTTCGGCACCAGCACGCCGCCCGAGGGACTCAAGGGCGTGCAGTCGGTGGCCCAGCAGGGCTTTGCCAAATGGGATGACGCATTTGGCGGCTCGTTCTTCTGGACCGCGCCCGCAGGCATTCCCGATGCGGTGCGCAAGAAGCTCACGGGCTGGGTGCTTGAGGCGCTGGCCACGCCCGAAGTGCGCCAGGCGCTGGTCCAGGTGCAGGTCAGCGCCGCGCCCGCGGACGCGGCAGCCACGACGGCCATCGTGCACAAGATGCACGGCCTGGCCAGGGACATCTTTGTGACGCCGGCGCAGCAGCCGGTGGCACTCGCGAAGTAGCCGCCGGGGCCGGGCCGGGCCAGAGCACGCGGCGCGGGCCGGCTATGGAAATCCAACAAGGTTGAAGTTCATGCATCTGGGATTGTTTTTGCTGGCCGCGGGCCACCACGCAGGCGGCTGGCGCTTTCCCGGCGCCGAGTCGGGCACCGAGAACTTCGATCTGATCGCGCGCATCGCCAGGGAGGCCGAAGCCGCGAAGTTCGACATGGTGTTCTTTGGCGACCGGCTGGTCACGACCAGGGATGCGCACCCCTCGATGATCACCCGCCCCGACCCGATGGTGGTGCTGGCGATGCTTGCCGTGCAGACGCAGAACATCGGTCTCGCGGCCACGGCCTCGACCACCTACAGCGACCCGTTCACGCTGGCGCGCTCGCTGGCTTCGGTTGACCTGCTGAGCCAGGGCCGCGCGGCCTGGAACATCGTCACCACGGTGCAGGACGGCTCGGGCAACTTCAGCCGTTCGCTGCACCCCGAGTCGCAGGAACGCTATGCGATTGCCGAGGAATTCGTGCAGGTGGTGCAAGGCCTGTGGCGCTCGTGGGAGGCCGACCCCTATGTGCGCGACAAGGCGCGCGGCATCTACATGGACAGCGACAAGCTGCATGCGCTCGAGCATGTCGGCAAGTACTTCCAGGTCAAGGGGCCGCTCAATGTGACGCGCAGCCCCCAGGGCGAGCCGGTGCTGATACAGGCCGGCTCATCGGGCGCGGGCCAGCAGCTGGGCGCACGCCATGCCGAAGTGATCTTCACGGCCCAGCAGGACCTGCAGGCGGCCCAGGATTTCTATCGCGCGCTCAAGCAGCAGGTGGTGGCCGCGGGGCGCGATCCGGCCAGGGTCAAGGTCATGCCGGGGCTGATGCCCATCGTCGGCCGCACGGCTGGCGAAGCGCGCGACAAGCTGGCCCAGCTGCAGGAATTCACCGACCAGAGCAAGGCGCACTACATGCTGTCCGCCGAGCTTGATCTCGATCTGAGCGGGCATGCCCTCGATGCGCCTGTTCCCGACCTGCCCGAAGACGAGGGCAGCTTCAGCCGGCGCAAGCTGCTGCTGAAGATCGCGCGCGAACAGCAGCTGACGCTGCGCCAGCTCTACCACCACATTGCCAGCAGCCGCGGCCACCAGGTGGTCGCGGGCACGGCGCAGGAAATTGCCGAGCACATGCTGCACTGGGTCGATGCCGGCGCGGCCGACGGCTTCAACATCATGCCCGCCTATTTTCCCGCCGGCTTCGAGGAGTTCACGCGCGCCGTGGTGCCGCTGCTCCAGGAGCGCGGGCGCTTTCGCCGCGAGTACAGCGGCAGCACGCTGCGCGCCCATCTGGGCCTGACCGATCCCGTTTGACTCTGAACCAAGGAACTCCATGTCCGTCTTGTTGATTGCCGGCAGCCCGTCGCACACTTCCCGCTCCGCGGCCCTGCTCGAGTCCGTGGGCAAGCGGCTTGCCAAGCACCAGATCGAGGTGACGCAGCTGCAGATCCGCGACCTCGACGCCCAGGCGCTGATCCACGCCGACTTCGCCCACCCGTCCATCGTGCGCGCCGTGCAGCAGGTGGCCGACGCCAAGGTGGTGGTGATTGCCACGCCGGTCTACAAGGCGGCCTACAGCGGCGTGCTCAAGGTGTTTCTCGATCTGCTGCCCCAGACCGGCCTCAAGGGCAAGACCGTGCTGCCGCTGGCCACGGGCGGCAGCCCGCACCACATGCTGGCGCTGGACTATGCGCTGCGACCCGTGCTGCAGGCGCTGGCCGCCAAGCAGATTCTTCCCGGAATCTACGCCACCGATGCCCAGGTGTTCGTGCTGCCCGAAGGCGCCAGCACGCTGAGCACCGATCTTGCGGTGCGCGTCGACGAGGCCGTGCATGTGCTGGTCTCCGAAGTGCTGCGGCCCAAGGCGCATGCCGACACATCGTTTACACCCGTGCATTTTTCCCAGGTGCGCTGCAGCGTCTGAGCGCGCCATCCATCCCTTTCCTTTCAACGGATTTTTCAGGAGCCTTTCATGACCATTCAAGCCATCAACGTTCGCAACCAGTTCAAGGGCAAAGTGCGCGAGATCATCCGCGGCGACGTGGTCTCCGAAGTCGATGTCGAGACACCCTGGGGTGTGGTGACTTCCGTCATCACCACGCGTTCGGTCAACGATCTGGGGCTGGAAATCGGCTCCGAAGTCGTGGCGCTGGTGAAGTCCACCGAAGTCTCCATTGCCAAGCTTTGAGGGGGCGCGCAGTGGCGTTTCGAGCGCAGGCATTTGTCCTGCGCTCTGAGCCACGGCGAGCAACAGCGGGGTTTGAAATCCCGTTCGTCCTGAGCCTGTCAAAGGATGGACGGCCCGCCCTGCAAAAACAAAAACGCAGTGACCTCCCGGGCACTGCGTTTTTTCATGGGGGCTCGATCAGATGGTTTTGAACCCGTGCGTGCCGTCGTTCTTCAGCTGCTGGACCAGGCCGAATTCCCAGTCCAGATAGGCCTGCATTGCGCTGCGCGGCGCTTGCGTGCCTTCGTAGGGGCGGCGATAGCGGTCGGTGCGCGGCGAGGCCAGGCGGGTCTCGCCGGTTTCCAGCGGCAGGCCTTGCGCAATCCAGGCCTGGGTGCCGCC
>JBBKVU010000539.1:0-3046 GCA_037968595.1 Comamonas sp. | reverse complement strand
CCGCAAGCCCGCGGGCCGGCGCGCCGACGCGCTGATGCTGACCATGGGCCAGGAACTCGGCGACTGCGTGCGCCGCGGCGAGATCGACCCCTGCCTGGCCGCGCGCCTGGACACCACGCTGACCGAGATGCTGGGCGCGGCGGCCTCGTGCGAGCGCATACGCCACACGCCCATGCCGTTCTCGTATGCGCTGCTGCTGCACCGCACGGCCTATATGTATTGCTTTCTGCTGCCGTTCGGCCTGGTCGACATCACGGGCTTCATGACGCCGTTTGTCGTCGCCATCGTCGCCTACACCTTCTTCGGTCTGGACGCGCTGGGCGACGAGCTCGAGGAGCCGTTCGGCATGGAAAGCAACGACCTGCCGCTGGACACCATCTGCCGCGGCATAGAAATCAGCCTGCTGGAGGCGCTGAACGACCCGGACCTGCCGGCTCCGCTGCAGCCGGTGAATTACCAGCTGACCTGAGGCGTTTGCCGTCGAGAAACAGCGTCTGCATGTAAATCCCGTTCGTCCTGAGCTTGTCGAAGGATGAACGCGTGCCCTGGCCTGGAGAAAAGACGCCCTTCGACAGGCTCAGGGCAAACGCCCACTGGCTATCCGTGCGCAGCCACTAAGAGCACTGTTTCTCCGAGAGCAGGTTGAAGGGCGCAAGCAACCGTCATGCAAACACCCCCGCCGTCTCCTGCATTCCCGCCGAGACTTCACCCAGATGGTGCAGGCTGTCGCCAAACGTCATCTCGAGCTGCGTCAGGCGCTTGAAGTAGTGGCTGACGATGTATTCGTCGGTCACGCCTATGCCGCCGTGCAGCTGCACCGCTTGCTGGCCGACAAAGCGCATGGCCTGGCCCAGCTGCACGCGCGCGCGCGCCATGGCCAGATGGCGCTCCGCGGCCGGGGCGGTGATCTTGAGGCTGGCGTAATAGCTCATCGAGCGCGCGAGTTCCAGCTGCATCTTCATGTCGGCAACGCGGTGGCGCAGCGCCTGGAAGCTCGCGATGACCACGCCGAACTGCTTGCGCTGGTTCATGTAGTCGACCGTGATGGCCAGCGTCTGCTCCATCACGCCTACGGCCTCGGCGCACAGCGCGGCGTTGGCCACGTCGGAAGCCAGCGTCAGCGCCGTGAGGCCGTTCTGGGTCAGCAGCGTGGCCGGAGTGTCGGTGCATTGCAGTTCAGCCGCGCGGCCGCCGTCCTGCGTGCCATAGCCGCGCAGCGCCACGCCGCTGGCACCGCGCTCGACCAGGAACAGCGCGATCTGGCCGTTGAGCTGCGCCGGCACCAGGAAGGCGTCGGCGTGGTCGCCCACGGGCACCAGGCTCTTGTGCGCGTTGAGGACATGGCCGGCATCGGTCTTCTGGGCCCGTGCCTCGCACAGGTCCAGACGGTAGCGCGCCTTGCGCTCCTGGTGGGCGAGCACGACCAGCGCCTCGCCGCTGGCGATCTTCGGCAGCCACTGCGCCTGGACTTCGGCCGGGGCGTATTGGCTCAGCACGGCGCTGGCGACCACGGCCTGGGCCAGCGGTTCCAGCACGATGCCGCGGCCGAGTTCTTCCATTGCCACCATCACGTCAATCGGGCCCTGGCCCAGGCCGCCATGCGCCTCGGGCACGGCCAGCGCCGTCAGGCCCAGCTCGGCAAGCTCGGTATAGGCGGCGCGGGAGAAACCGCCCGCGGCCACGGTCTCGCGGCGGCGCTCGAAGGTATAGGCCTTGCTCACCCAGCGGCGCACGGCGTCGCGCAGTTGCTGCTGGTCTTCGGAAAAATTGAAATCCATGATGTCTCCTCAGCCGAACACTGTTTGCGCGACGATATTGCGCTGCACTTCATTGCTGCCGCCGTAGATGGTGGTCTTGCGCATGTTGAAGTAGGTCGAGGCCAGCGGCGCGTCGGCCGCTTCGCCGCCGGGGAAGTCGCCCTGCCAGCCGGCTTCCATTGCTTCCTCGATGAAAGGCAGGCTGAACGGGCCCGCGGCCAGCATCATCAGCTCGCTGTAGCGCTGCTGGATTTCGCTGCCCTTGATCTTCAGCAGGCCGGCGATGTCCAGTGGGTTCTTGCCCGAGGTCTCGGCCGAGAGCACGCGCAGCACCATCATTTCCAGCGCGATCACATCGACTTCGAGCAGCGCGATCTGGTCGCGAAAGCGCTGGTCTTCCCAGACGCCTTCGGCCTTGGCAATGCGCTTGAGGCGCTCGAGTTCGCGCTTGGAGCGGTTCACGTCGGCAATGTTGGTGCGCTCGTGCGACAGCAGGTGCTTGGCGTAGGTCCAGCCCTGGTTCTCCTCGCCAATCAGGTTCTCGACCGGCACCTTGACGTTGTCGAAGAAGACTTCGTTGACTTCGCATTCGCCGTCAAGCAGCTTGATCGGGCGCACGCTCACGCCGGGCGACTTCATGTCGATCAGCAGGAAGGAAATACCGGTCTGGGGCTTGCCTTCGGTGCTGGTGCGCACCAGGCAGAAGATCCATTCGCCGTACTGGCCCAGCGTGGTCCAGGTCTTCTGGCCGTTGACCAGGTAGTGGTCGCCCTGGCGCTCGGCGCGGGTCTTGACCGAAGCCAGGTCCGAGCCCGAGCCCGGCTCGCTGTAGCCCTGGCTCCACCAGACCTCGCCGCTGGCGATGCCCGGCAGAAAGCGCTGCTGCTGCTCGGCGTTGCCAAAGGCCATGATGACCGGTGCAACCATCACCGGGCCGAAGGGAATGACACGCGGCGCACAGGCCAGCGCGCATTCTTCCTCGAACAGATGCTTTTGCACCGCGGTCCAACCCGGACCGCCAAAGGCCTTGGGCCAGGCATGGCCTAGCCAGCCGCGGCTGCCCAGTATCTTGGCCCAGCGCTGCAGGTCGTCGCGCGACAGCCGCAATGCGTTGCGCACCTTGTGCGCGATGTCCTCGGGAAGATTGCTGCGGACCCAGGCGCGAACTTCTTCGCGGAAGGCCTGCTCTTCGGGGGTGAATGCGAGATCCATGCGTCAGTCTCCTGTGATGGGAGATTTGTAGCACGGCCGTGCTTTTTTGTACTGTCCGCAGCGGCGCTCGGCGCAAC
>JBBKVU010000538.1:0-7004 GCA_037968595.1 Comamonas sp. | reverse complement strand
GGCCTGGGCGTCGCGGTCGGATACCAGCACCTTGGCGCCGTGGGCGCGCAGCGCCGCGCAGATGGCGTGGCCCAGGCCGCCGGTGGCGCCGGTCACCAGCGCCACCTTGCCGCGCAGATCAAACAGGGATGAAGCCATGCACCGTCACTCCAGCACCACACCGGCGCTGCGTATGGCCGCGCCCCAGCGCTCGGTTTCGCTCTGGATGAAGCGCGCGAAATCGGCCGACGACTGCGGCGCCGGCATGACCCCCAGGTCGCCGAAGCGGCGCTTGATCTCGTCGGACTGAACGGCCCGCACCACGGCCTGGTGCAGCTGCGCGGTGATGTCGGCCGGCGTGCCGGCCCTGACCACCACACCGGTCCAGCCCGGGGCGTTGAGCCCGGGATAGCCCAGCTCGGCCAGCGTGGGCAGCTGCGGCAGGCGCTCGAGGCGCTTGTCGGCGCCGACCACGGCCAGCGCGCGCAGCTTGCCTTCCTGCACATACGGCAGGCTGTTGGCCGCGACATCGAGCATCACCTCGATATGCCCGCCCATCAGATCCTGCACCGCCGGCGCCGCGCCTTTATAGGCCACATGCTGGAAGTGGCCCTTGGTTTCGCGCTGCAGCATTTCCATCCAGATATGCGGCTGGCTGCCCATGCCGTACGAGCCATAGGTGATGGCCGCGCCAGCGCCCCGGCCTTTCGCCGCCTTGAGCAGATCGTCCAGCGACTTGTAGGGGCTGGCGGGCGGAACCACCAGCAGCAGGCTGGACGTGAGCAGGCGGCTGACCGGCTGGAAGTCCTTGAGCGTGTTGTAGTTGAGCTTGGGGTAGAGCGCCGCGTTCATCGCGAACGGACCGATGTCCCCATACAGCAGGGTGTGGCCGTCGGCCGGCTGCTGCTTGACATGCGCGGCGGCAATCTGCCCGCCCGCGCCGGGCTTGTTCTCGACCACCACGGGCTGCTTGAGCGTGCCGGTCATGTGCTGGGCCAGCACGCGCGAGACCGCGTCGCCGAAACCGCCCGCGGGATAGGGAACAACCCACATCACCGGACGCCGGGGAAATGTCGCGGCCTGTGCGAACGCCGCGGGGGCCAGGGGCAGGGCTGCGCCGGTCAGCAGCAGTGAACGCCGTGAAATCATGTTTGTCTCCATCTCGCCAAGAAAGCGCCAGAGCCTGTGCATTGCAGGTTGACAGTCGAGGCGCCAGTATGGAGAGCGCGCTGCGCGTGAATGCCGCTGGCTTGCGCAATTTGTCGAAATCCTGCGCCCGGCGTGTTGGCGCCGCACGCCCCCGTCTCAGTGCTGCAGCCGCAAACGCAGCGGTGTCATGCCCCAATGCCGGGCAAACGCCTGCGAGAAATGCGAGCCCGAGGCAAAGCCCAGCTGCAAGGCGATCTCGCCCACGGGGCTGGCGCTTTCAAGCAGCAGTGCGCGCGCGCGCAGCATGCGCTGCTGCAGCACGAACTGGTGCGGGGTCAGGCCGCAGGTGGCCTTGAAACAGCGCGAGAAATGAAAGACGCTCAGGCCCGCTTCGGCCGCCAGCAGCTGGGTGGTCAACGCCTGGTCGAGGTTGTCGCGCACCAGCGCCTGCACGCGCCGCAGCTGCCTGGCCGTCAGCGCCGCCGCCGGTTGCGCTGCGCTGTCGGGCGCACGGTAATGCTCGAGCAGATGAATGGCGACGCTGGCGGCAATGCCTTCGGCAAACGCGGGCTGCAAGGCGCTGTTGTCGTCGAGCGCCAGCAGCAGCACCTGCACCAGCTGCGTCAGCAGCGGGTCGTTGCGGCCAAAGCAGCTGCGCAACGCAAGGCGCGCGCCGTCCTCGCCGCTGACCTTCTGCAGCCACTGGGGCGACAGGTCCAGATGCAGGTTGTCGCGCGGCAGCTCGGTGCGCCAGAAGCTGGGCGTGTGCGCGGGCAGCAGCACCACTTCGCCGGTGTGCCAGCGCGTGTCGTGCATTTCATTGCCATGGCGTTGCAGCAGCCCCGTGGACGGGCCGCGCCGGACAATGATGCAATGCTTGCCAGCGGGCGGAATGTACAGGTCCTGGGCGTCGGCGCGCTGGTGCCACAGCGACATGCCATGCCAGGGCAGGCCCGCGCTCGAGCATTGGACCTGTTCCCTGGGCACGGCGTCCAGCGGTTCATCCATGAACCCGCGCTCGGCCCCGCGCCAGCGGCGGCTGTCCACCTGGATGGCGTTCACGAGCGGCATGGGGGCTTTTACAGCGGACATTGCACCATCTTAGAGCGTGATGCAAAGCCTGGCAGCGGGATCGACAGCTGGCCAGGGTGTCCCGCGTGCAACATCCATGCAAGCTCGCACAATGCGGAAATGGCGCAGTCCGCATGAGGTCGGCAATAATTGTCAGCGGAGGTGTTAGTGGTGACCATTTCTCTCGCAACCGGTCTGGACTTTGAAGACATGTTCGACCTCGCCCCTGTATCCCTTTGGATGGAGGATTACAGTGGGCTCAAGCTATTGTTCGACCAATGGCGGGCCGAAGGCATCACTGATCTGCTTGCCCATTTGCGCGAGGATCCACAGCGCCTGCGGCTGTGCAGCCAGTCGTACAAGGTGCTGCGCGTCAATCAATACACGCTGGACCTGTTCAAGGCGCCCGACCAGCAGACGCTGCAAAGCCGCCTGCACGAAGTGTTCCGTGGCGACATGCTGGACAGCATCCTGGTGGAACTGCTGGCCTTGTGGCGCGGCGACCAGGGCTTCGAGACCCGGTCGGTCAACTATGCGCTGGATGGCCGGCGACTCGACGTCCAGGTGCGCGCACGCGTGGTGCCGGGCTACGAGCAAAGCTGGAGCCGGGTGCTGGTTTCTCTCGAGGACGTGACCGCCGAAGTCCAGGGCCGGGAACAGCTGCAGCGCAGCGAGCAATATGCGCGCGATCTTTTCGAGCACTCGCCGGTATCGCTGTGGGTCGAGGACTTCAGCGAGGTCAAGCGGCTGCTCGATGAAGTGCGCACCCGCGGCATCACCGACTTCCGCACCTTCCTGAAGGTCCACCCGGAATTCGTCACGCGCTGCATGCGCGAGATCCGCGTGATCGACGTCAACCGCCAGACGCTGGAGATGTTTGGCGCCAAGAACAAGCCCGAACTGCTGCACAACCTGTCGCGGGTCTTCCGCGGAGAGATGTATGAGTCCTTTGCCGAGCAGCTGCAGGACCTCTGGGACGGCAAGCTGGTGCAGCAGCGCGAGGTGGTCAACTACTCGCTCAACGGCGAGACGCTGCACATCCATCTCGAGTTCTCCATCATGACCAACCAGGCAAAGAACTGGGAGCTGGTGCTGTTGTCGCTGGTGGACATCACCGCGCGCAAGAAAGCCGAGGCCTATCTGGAGTACCTGGGCAAGCACGATGTGCTGACCCAGCTGCGCAACCGCGCGTTCTACATGGAAGAGCTCAACCGTCTGTCGCGCAAGGGCCCCTGGCCGCTGGCCATGGTCGCGATCGACATGAACGGGCTCAAGGCGGTCAACGACGAGCATGGCCATGCGGCGGGCGATGCCATGCTGCGCCGCCTGGGCGAAGTGCTGGCCAAGGCCGTCGATGATCCCTCGTGCGTGGCGCGCATCGGCGGCGACGAGTTCATGGTGCTGCTGCCCGCGACCGACGAGCGCGGCGCAATTGCAATGCAGGATCGCATCCTGTCGCTGCTGGAAATGAACAACCAGTTCTATCCCGGGCAGACCATTCACCTGGCCATGGGCCATGCCTGCGGCCAGGAAGGCGCGTCGATGGAGGCCGTGGGCCACCGCGCCGACCAGGCCATGTATGCCGACAAGGCGCGCTACTACGAGCAAATAGAGGCCGACCGCCGTCTTGGAGCGGCGTGAGGCAGAGCCTGCGGCCCGTGCTGTCGGTCTGACCTGACGTCCGCACGGCACGCCTGCCTTCCTGCTGCGCCCACCGCACTGCCTAGAGTGGGGTGTTCGCGTCATCCGACCGGCACCTCACAGGAGAAAAGTATGTCCACAGACAAGCAGGAACCAGGCAAGGGCAAGGTGGAAAACGACCACAACCAGCAGGGCGACAAGGCGCCTACGCAGAAAAACGAAGGCCAGCGCACGCCCGAAAGCCGCAGCGACCGCGAATCGCAGGTCGGCAGCGGCAACCAGAACCAATCCCGGCAGAACGGCGGCGGCGGCGGCAGCCGCGGCGCGGGCTGATACCGCCTGGCACGCCTGCGGGCGTGCAGGAAGACGACAAGGGCGCCCCAGGGCGCCCTTTTTGACGGCCCAGGTTCTCAGCGCTTGTTTTCGCGGTCGCTGGGGCCGTTGGTATCGGACAGCACTTCGGCCGGCGGCTTGATCTCGCCGCTGTCCCCGCCTTCGGCCTCCCAGGTGCCGCCTTCGCGCGCGGTATTGCCACGCGGATGGCCCATGTCGGTGCCGTCGTCGAAGTTCAGCGGGCCGTCCTGCGGCATGTCGTCAAAGCGGTGCAGCGAGGCGTCGTCCAGCGAATCGGTGACGTCGGTCTCGGCACTCAGGTGGTCGTTGATGTCCTCGCCTTCGGGCAGCCCGGCGTTCGCATCTTCGCTGCGGTCGATTTCAGGCTGATCGGCGTCTTGGGGCGTGGTATTCGGTATGCGCATGGCGGTCTCCAGTTCGGGCATGGCCTGCATTGGCCAGCTCAGCCCCAAGCGTGAGCGCACGGGCGTGCGCCACAGGTCGGCGCAGCGCCTTCCTGCAGGTAGGAGCAGACCGCCGCACGCCGCGCCGTATGCCGTCTACTTCTCGCGGTACTTCTCCACGCGCTTGGCCTGGATGCTGTAGCCGCTCGCCCCCAGTTCCGATGTGCCGCGCGCCAGGCCCATGGTGCCGCTGACCCACACCGCGCTCATAGACTTGAAACCCTTGACTGGGGTCTCGGACTTCACATGAATGATCTGGTTGGCCGGCGGCGGCGGCGTGTGGATGCAGGCGCCGAAGTACGGCACCAGCAGGAACTCGCGCAGCCCCTTGTCGGCGCTGTCCAGCGGCACGATGAAGCCGGGAATCTTCACCTGGCGGCCGTCAAACGCGGCCACGGTGGGTGCGTCGTCCCAGACCTTGCGCATGCGGTCGTAGAGCGCCTGCACGCGCGGATCGGAGTCGGGCAGCGCGCTGAGCTTTTGCAGGTCCTCGAAGGACTTCATCGGGTCCCAGTTGCGCGGCACCAGCGCGTCCCAGCTGATTTCCGTGAACGGCGCGGCCTGCAGCCAGGGCGTTGCGCCCAGGCACAGCGCGGCGGCCAGGCCTTGCAACAGGCGGCGACGGGGCATGGAGGAAGAGGAAGAAGGTGTGAACATCGCGTCAGATTCTGGGAGTCAGGCCGTCGGCCAGCGACAGACGGTAGGCGCGCCAGCCCGGCAGCAGGCTCGCGAGCCAGCCGGCAACCAGCAGCGCGGCAAGCAGCAGCCACTGCAGGGGCGTAGTTTGCCCCAGATGCAGCGACAGGCCAAAGCTCGCCTGCAACCAGGGGTTGAGTGCCCAGCCGCAGGCCACCAGGGCGACGATGCCGGCGACAATGCCGGCCACGGTCAGCACCATGCCTTCGAGCGCCAGCAGCGCCAGCACATGCTGCGGACCCGCGCCCACGGTGCGCAGCACCGCGAGTTCACGCCGGCGTTCATTGAGACCGGCAAGAATCACCGACATCAGCCCCGCCATGCTGACCAGGGCCACCAGCCCCGACATCAGCAGCAAGGCCTTCTCGCCCGCGCCCACCACATCCCACAGCTCATCGAGGGCCACGCCCGGCAGAATCGACATCAGCGGCTCGGCGCCAAAGCCATTGACCTGGCGCTGCACCGAGAACACGGCCGCGCGGTTGTGCAGCCCCACCAGCGCCGCGGTCACGCTTTTGGGCGTCAGATCCATGCTGCGCGCCGCGTCGGCGCCTATGCGTCGTCCCGGCAGCGGCGCGCCCGCGCCCCAGTCGACGTGGATTGCCTCCAGCGCCTGCAGGCTGATGTGCGCCGTGCGGTCTACGGGGGTGCCGGTGCGCGCCAGTATGCCGGTGACGGTGAACGGTTTGTCCGCATGGTTGCCGCCCAGCTGCACTTCGCCCATGCCGTGGGCCAGCGTGATGCGCTGACCCAGCCCGTAGTCCAGGCGTTCGGCAAGCTCGGCACCTATCACCACATCGTAGAGATCCTCGAAGCGCCGGCCTTCGCGCAAGGCCAGCGGCTGCTGCTCGCCGTAGCGGAAATGCTGGAAATAATCTGGCGTCGTGCCCAGCACCGGAAATCCGCGGTGCGAATCGCCCAGCGACAGCGGCACCACCCAGGCCACGCCGCGCAGCTTCTGCAGCGCCTCGACGCTGCTCCAGCGGATGTTGTTGGTTGCCGCGCCCACATGGAACACCGCGTACAGCAACAGCTGCGTGGAGCCGGTGCGCGCGCCGACAATCAGGTCGGTGCCCGACACCGCAGAGCTGAAGCCGCTGCGCAGATCGGTGCGCACGCGCTCCACCCCCAGCAGCATGAAGGTCGACAGCGCAATCGAGCACACCGTCAGCGCCAGCGTGAAGCGCCGGTTCCAGGCGCTGCGCCAGGCCAGGCCAAGCAGAAAACCACCGCTCATGCGTCCCCCTCGATGGCGCGCGCCGCGCGGTTGATCTGCGGCAGCGAAATCTCGCGGCCGAAACGCTGCGCTATGCGTCGGTCATGGCTGACCAGCACCAGCGCGCTGCCGGCCGCGGCGCAGGCCGACAGCAGCAGGTCCAGAAAGACATCGCGCCGGTCTTCGTCCAGCGCCGAAGTCGGCTCGTCGGCAATCACCAGGCCCGGCTGGCCCACGAGCGCGCGCGCCGCCGCAACGCGCTGCTGCTGGCCCACCGAAAGCGTGTGCGCGGGCCGCTCCCAGACCGCGGCATCAAGCCCCATGCCGGCCAGCCAGTGCCGGCCTTCGGCGCGCAGCGAACGGCTGCTGCCCAGCGCCGCGTCGCGCCGGCGCGCGGAAAATCGGCAAGGCAGCAGCACGTTGTCCAGGGCGGTGAGATAAGGCAGCAGGTTGAA
>JBBKVU010000537.1:0-7509 GCA_037968595.1 Comamonas sp. | reverse complement strand
CGGGCAGCTGCTGCTCGAGCATGCACGCACCATCCTGCTGGGCGTGGAACATCTGCGCGACGACCTGATTGAATATGCGCGCGGCGTGCGCGGCCTGGTGCGGCTGAGCGCCAACGCCTCGGCCGTGGAGCAGTTCCTGCCCGAGCATATTGCGGCCTTTGCCCGGCACCATCCCGACATCCGCATCGACCTGCGCCAGGCCACCAGCCGCAACGTGGCGCGCGCGGTGCGCGACCACCTGGCCGACCTGGGCGTGTGCAGCCCCTGCGATGAAGCCGAGGGACTTGAAGCCATGCCCTACCGGCGCGAGCGCATGGTGCTGATCATGCCGGGCGACCACGCTCTGGCGCGCCACAAACAGATGGCCTACGAGGAGGCGCTGGACTACGCCCAGGTGGGGTTGCGCGACAGCTCCGTCGTGCAGGAAATGCTCGACCGCCAGGCGCGCTCGGGCCGGCGCATGCTGCGCCAGCGCATCGAGGTCGACAGCCTGAGCGCCATGTGCCGGATGATCGAATGCGGGCTGGGCGTGGGCGTGATGCCCGAAGGCGCATACCAGCGGCTGGGTGAGACGCGCGAGCTGCATGCCGTGCCGCTGACCGATGCCTGGGCCGAGCGCACGCTCAATCTGTATGCCACGCGCTTTGCCGACCTGCCGGCGCCGGCGCGCCATTTCGCGGCGGCGCTGGTTCCCCGGGACGAGTATGCCTAGACCACCGCCTCCACTTCATGCCCCAGCCGCATGCGCGAAGTCTTGGGCAGGTGGGCGGTCAGGAACTCCATCTGGTCGGCAAGAATGCGGCGGTTGCGCAGGATGAAGTCTTCCCAGAGGCTGGGCACATAGGGGGCGTAGAGCAGCGGCATGCGCGCCTGCTCGGGCGTGCGCGCGCCCTTGCGGTGGTTGCAGGGGCGGCAGGCGGTGACCACGTTCATCCAGTGGTCCTGGCCGCGCGCGGCCTGGGGCAGGATGTGCTCGCGCGTGAGTTCGCTGTCGGCAAAAAGCTGGCCGCAATAGGCGCAGACGCAGCGGTCGCGCGCAAACAGCTTGCTGTTGGTGAGGCCGGGCTTGAGGGCATGCGGATTGATCGCGGGCATGCCGCGCGTGCCGATGATGCTGTTGACGTGGATCACCGACTGCAGTCCGGTGCGCGCGTTGTGGCCGCCGCGAAAGCAGGCAATTGCGCCCCCCGACTCCCAGCGCACGGCGTCGGCGGCGTAGTACAGCACCGCCTGTTCAAGCGTGAGCCAGGACTGCGGCAGCCCTTGCGCGGACAATTTCAGCACCTTCACAACATGCCTCCTTTGCAACCACCATCGCCAAGGAACATAGGCCCGACCGAAACAACCCGTGGGTGCGGACCAACGTGTCTCTGGCAATATACTCGCTTTCGAGAGAAAACCCGCAGGCTGCGCTGGATGGTCATGCGCGCATCGCTATCAAAACCAAAGCATATTGATGAAGATTTTCCGCGGCTTTCAGCACTCGGGGCGTGAACCAGCCTGTGCCCTGACGATTGGCAATTTCGACGGTGTCCACCGGGGTCACCAGGCCATGCTGTCGCTGCTCGCGGGCGAAGCCCGGCAGCGGGACGTCGCCACCTGCGTGCTCACGTTCGAGCCGCATCCGCGCGACTATTTCGCCAAGGTGCTCAACCAGCCCGGCCTGGCGCCGGCGCGCATCTGCACGCTGCGCGACAAGCTCGAGGCGCTGGAGCGCTGTGGCGTGGACCAGGTGGTGGTGCTGCCGTTCAACCAGCAACTGGCCAGCCAGTCGCCCCAGGCCTTCATCGACGAAGTGCTGCTGCAGGGCCTGGGCGCGCGCTACGTGCTGGTCGGCGATGACTTCTGCTTTGGCGCCAAGCGTGCCGGCGACTACGCGATGCTGGACGCCGCGGGCCAGCGCAGCGGCTTTGACGTCGCGCGCATGAACAGCTACGAAGTCCACGGACTGCGGGTGTCGAGTTCGGCGGTGCGCGACGCCCTGGCCGCGGGCCAGATGGAGGCCGCCGCGCGCCTGCTGGGCCATCCCTACACTATCTCCGGCCATGTGCTGCATGGTCGCAAGCTGGGCCGCCAGCTGTCTGAGTCGAGCCCGGGCGCGCACGACGGCTTTCGCACGCTGAACCTGCGCTTTGCCCACTGGAAGCCCGCGGCCGGCGGAATTTTCGCCGTTCATGTGCACGGCCTGTCCGAGGCACCGCTGCAGGGCGTGGCCAACCTCGGCGTGCGCCCTTCGCTGGACCCGAATGACGTCAACGGCGGCCGCGTGCTGCTCGAGACCCACTGCCTTGATTGGCCCGCCCACCTGGGGGCTGAAGGGGCATACGGTAAAATCATCCGCGTGGAACTTCTGCACAAACTGCATGACGAGTTGAAGTACGACAGTCTGCAAGCCCTGACCGAGGGGATTGCCAAGGACTGCGACGACGCGCGCGCGCTGTTTGCCGCGCTGCCTGCGCCCACGTACACCGAAACCCGTCGCCAGACAACCCGCGATCGAATTTGACGCGCGCCCTGCGCTTCAGGGCCGGGCATGACGCCCGCGCTCCGCTCCCGCCCCGCTTTCCATGCCCGGGCCACTTCCCGGGCAACGCTTCGCTTTGAAGGTTTCCATGTCCGATCAAGCCAAAAACACTCCCGCCGCTGCCAGCTATCGCAGCACCCTGAACATGCCCGACACCCCGTTTCCCATGCGCGGCGACCTGCCCAAGCGGGAAGCCGGCTGGGCCAAGGAATGGGACGACAAAGGCATCTACAAGAAGCTGCGCGACGCGCGCTGCGGCGCGCCCAAGTTCATCCTGCACGACGGCCCACCGTATGCCAACGGCCAGATCCACATCGGCCACGCCGCCAACAAGGTGCTCAAGGACATGATCGTCAAGAGCCGCCAGCTCGAAGGCTTTGACGCGCTCTACGTGCCCGGCTGGGACTGCCACGGCCTGCCGATCGAGAACGCGATCGAGAAGCTGCACGGGCGCAACCTGCCGCGCGACGAGATGCAGGCCAAGAGCCGCGCTTTCGCGACCGCGCAGATCGCCCAGCAGATGGCCGACTTCAAGCGCCTGGGCGTGCTCGGCGACTGGGACCATCCCTACAAGACCATGAACTACGCGAACGAGGCCGGCGAACTGCGCGCCCTGAAGCGCGTCATGGAGCGCGGCTACGTCTATCGCGGCCTCAAGCCCGTGTACTGGTGCTTTGACTGCGGCTCGTCGCTGGCCGAGTTCGAGATCGAGTACGCCGACAAGAAAAGCCAGACGCTGGACGTGATGTTCCCCACGGCCGAGCCCGAGAAGCTGGCCGCGGCCTTCGGCCTGCCCACGCTGTCCAAGACCGCCTATATCGTCATCTGGACCACGACCGCCTGGACCATCCCCGCGAACCAGGCGCTCAACGTCAATCCGGCGCTGGAATACAGCCTGGTCGACACCGAGCGCGGCGTGCTGCTCGTCGCCAGCGCGCTGGTCGAGAAATGCCTGGCACGCTGGAACCTCGAAGGCACGGTGCTGGGCACGGCGCTGGGCGAGAAGCTCGATCACCTGAACTTCCGCCACCCGCTGGCCGAAGTCGACGCCGGCTACGACCGCCTGTCGCCGGTGTATCTGGCCGACTACGCCACGGCCGACGACGGCACGGGTATCGTGCACTCGGCGCCCGCCTATGGCGTGGATGACTTCAACTCCTGCGTCAGCAACGGCATGGAGTACGACAACATCCTCAACCCGGTGCAGGGCAACGGCGTCTACGCGCCCGAACTGCCGCTGTTTGCCGGCCAGCACATCTGGAAGGCCGCGCCGGTCATCATCGACACGCTGCGCGAAGCCGGCCGCCTGCTCGACAGCCAGACCATCACCCACAGCTACCCGCATTGCTGGCGCCACAAGACGCCGGTGATCTACCGCGCCGCCGCCCAATGGTTCGTGCGCATGGACGAGGGCGAAGGCGTGTTCACCAAGGACAAGGCGCCGGGCACGCTGCGCGAGACCGCGCTGGCGGCCATCGAGCAGACCCAGTTCTATCCCGAGAACGGCAAGGAACGCCTGCGGGCGATGATTGCCGGGCGGCCCGACTGGTGCATCTCGCGCCAGCGCAGCTGGGGCGTGCCCCTGCCGTTCTTCCTGCATGTGGACTCGGGTGAACTGCATCCGCGCACCATGGAAATCATCGACCAGGCCGCGGCCATGATCGAAGAAGGCGGCATTGAGGCCTGGAGCCGCGTCAGCACCGAGGAAATCCTCGGCGCCGAGGAAGCCGCCCAGTACACCAAGAGCACCGACATTCTCGAAGTCTGGTTCGACTCGGGCTCGACCTTCTGGCATGTGATGCGTGGCACCCACGGCGAAATGCACCACGACAGCGGCCCCGAGGCCGACCTGTACCTCGAAGGCCATGACCAGCACCGCGGCTGGTTCCATTCGTCGCTGCTGCTGGCCTCGGCCATCTACGGCCGCGCGCCGTATCGCGGCCTGGTGACGCACGGCTTCACCGTCGACGGCCAGGGCAAGAAGATGAGCAAGTCGCTGGGCAACACGGTGGCGCCGCAGGACGTGTCGAGCAAGCTGGGCGCGGAAATCATCCGCCTGTGGGTGGCTTCCACCGATTATTCGGGCGACCTGGCAATCGACGACAAGATCCTGGCGCGCGTCGTCGATGCCTACCGCCGCATCCGCAACACGCTGCGCTTCCTGCTGGCCAACGTCAGCGACTTCGACCCCGCCGCCGACAGCGTGCCTTTCGAGCAGATGCTCGAGATCGACCGCTACGCGCTGGCGCGCGCCCACGAGCTGCAGACGGAGATCATCGGCCACTACCAGAACTACGAGTTCCACCCCGCGGTCGCCAAGCTGCAGCTGTACTGCTCGGAAGACCTGGGCGGCTTCTACCTCGACGTGCTCAAGGACCGTCTGTACACCAGCGCGCCCAAGAGCCTGGCACGCCGCTCGGCGCAGACCGCGCTGTGGCAGATCACGCATGCCATGCTGCGCTGGATGGCGCCGTTCCTGTCGTTCACCGCCGAGGAAGCCTGGAAGATCTTTGGCGACAGCGAAACCATCTTCCTGGAGAAGTTCTGCGACCTGCCCGCGGGCGACGCCGCGCTGCTGGCCAAGTGGGCGCGCATCCGCGAGATCCGCGACCTGGTCAACAAGGACATCGAAGCCGTGCGCACCACGGGCCAGGTGGGCTCGTCGCTGCAGGCCGAAGTCACGCTGTCGGCCGAGCCGGAAGATCTGGCGCTGCTGCAAAGCCTGGGCGACGACCTGAAGTTCGTGCTGATCACCTCGGCGGCGCAGGCCGTGGCGGGTGCTGCATTGCAATCGACGGTCGCACCCAGCGCCCACGACAAGTGCGAGCGCTGCTGGCACTACCGTGAAGACGTGGGCGTCAACCCCGCCCACCCGACGCTGTGCGGCCGCTGCGACAGCAATCTGCATGGCGCCGGTGAAGACCGGAAAGTTGCCTGATGGCCTCGACCCTGTCCACCACGTCGCGCCCGGCCATCTGGCCGTGGCTGGCCTGGGCGCTGCTGTTGATCGTCGTCGATCAGATCACCAAGCAGTGGATCCTGGCCTATTACCAGCTCGGCGATTTCACGCCGATCACCGGCTTCTTCAACATCGTGCGCGCGCACAACACCGGCGCGGCCTTCTCGTTCCTGGCCGACGCCGGCGGCTGGCAGCGCTGGCTGTTCACCGCCATCGGCGTGGTTGCCACCGTGGTCATCGTCTGGCAGCTGCACGCCCACCGTGGCCAGCGCCTGCTGGGCCTGGCACTGGCCAGCATCCTGGGCGGTGCCATCGGCAATGTGGTTGACCGCCTGCAGCACGGCTATGTGGTTGACTTTCTCGACTTCTACTGGGGCAGCTCGCACTTTCCGGCGTTCAATGTCGCCGACATGGCGATCAGCATCGGCGCGGTGCTGCTGATCCTCGATGAGCTGCGCCGCATGCGCAGCAAGAGCCGCGCTGCCTGATTCGGCAGGCGGCGGCCTGTGCCCATGGCACAGGCCGTTCATCCTTTGAGGCTCAGCCGCGGCGCCTGAGTCCGAACATGTCGGTGAACGCGGGTTTACCCGCACTCAAGCCGCGAAAAACAGTGCTCAAATCGCACACAATGTAGGTAAAACGCGCATAAACGCGCACAAACGCGCCATTTCAACCACTCTCGCGGCACAGACTCGGCCATCGCGCTATAGTGCTTGGTTCTGCCCATGAAACACTTACTCAACCTACTGGCCGCCGTCGCACTGCTTGTGTGGGGTACCCACATGGTTCGAACCGGGGTCTTGCGCGTCTTCGGTGCGAACCTGCGCAGCCTGCTTGCCCACAGCATGGGCAACCGCTTCTCCGCCGTGCTCTCGGGGATAGGCGTGACCGCGCTCGTGCAGTCCAGCACCGCCACTTCGCTGATGACCTCGTCCTTTGTCGGCCAGGGCCTGATCACCCTGCCGTCGGCGCTGGCCGTGATGCGCGGCGCCGACGTGGGCACGGCAATGATGTCGGTGCTGTTTGCCACCGACCTGTCATGGCTTTCGCCGTTGCTGATTTTTGTCGGCGTGGTGCTGTTCATCACGCGCCAGGACAGCACACCCGGGCGCATAGGCCGGGTGCTGATCGGCCTGGGCGTGATGCTGCTGGCGCTGCGCCTGGTGGTCGAGGCCACCGAACCGCTGGTGGAATCCAACGTCATACGCACGCTGCTGGGCTCGATGACCAGCGACATCTTCCTGGAACTGCTGATGGGCGCGGTGCTCGCGGTCATGGCCTACTCCAGCCTGGCCATCGTGCTGCTGATTGCCGCCATGGCCAGCTCGGGCGCCGTGCCGCTGGAAGTGGCGCTGGGCCTGGCGCTGGGCGCCAACCTGGGCAGCGGACTGGTCGCGGTGCTGACCACCGCCAAATCCAGCGTCGAAGTGCGCCAGGTGACCATAGGCAACATGCTGTTCAAGATCATGGGCGTGGCGCTGGCCTTGCCCGCCATCGGCCTGTGGATGCAGCATGTGCGCCCCATCATCGGCGACGGCGCGCGCAACGTGGTGCTGTTCCACCTGGCGTTCAACATCTTCAACACGCTGTTCTTCATCGGCATGACCAACATGGTTGCCAAGTGGGTGACCACGCTGCTGCCCAAGCCCGCGCCGGGCGCCGGCAGCCCGCTGCGCCCGCGCCACTCGGCATTCACGGCGATGGGGGTGTGCGGCGCGGTCAGCGGGAGGTAGAGAAAAAACGGCGCGGGTTCTTTCGCTGCGCGCTCGATGAACGCGCTCGCACGATCGCCGAGCGCGGGGAGGATCGCTTCGAGTTGCCAGCCCGGCAGCGCAGGGCCCTGGATGCTCGCCTGGTTTTTCCGCAGCGCCGCCGCGGGCAGCCATTCCGTCGGAATACCGACGGTGCGGTCATTTTCGATGAACGCGTACGGCGGCCAGTTCGGCACGTCGGTGCCGAAGTATTCATCGAACCCGCGCGTGATCGGCCCACCGCCGATCGGCTTCGCATAGACCTCGCGCCACAC
>JBBKVU010000536.1:0-8124 GCA_037968595.1 Comamonas sp. | reverse complement strand
GCGCCGTCGAGCGCGCCCGCGACCACCGTCACCGTGGTGCGCCTGCCCCCCGCGTCGGTATGCACCAGGCGCGGAATGCGCTCGTCCCAGAACATCGTGAAGTGCGGCGCGACCATCTTCGAGGCCGCGGGCAGGTTCAGCCAGATCTGGAACAGCTCGAGCGGGTTGGGGCTGTCGGTGTTGAGCAGCGGAAACATCTCCGAATGCACCACGCCCCGGCCGGCCGTGAGCCACTGCACGTCGCCGCGGCCGAAGCGCGCCGCGGCACCCAGCGAATCCGAATGGTCGATCAGGCCCTTGCGCACCAGCGTGACGGTTTCAAAGCCGCGGTGCGGGTGACCGGGAAAACCGGGAACGCTGTCGCCGTGGTACATGCTCCAGCCGTCCTTGCGGCTGAAGTCGCTGCCCATCTGCCGGCCTTCGAACTCCACCGACTGCACGCCCATGCGCCCGTCGCCTGCCGGGTAGCTGTCGTCATGGTGGGCGCAGAACAGGAAAGGGTCCAGCGTGGGCCACAGAGGCCCCAGCGGCTGGGCCTTCAGGACGGGATGGGTGGCGTTGTTCATGGTGGTGCTCCTTGGGATGGCATGCCTGCGGCCACGACCGCAGGCAAAACGGAAAGATATGCCATTACATGCGACCACCGGCGGCAAAGAGAAGGTCCACCGATGGGACGGTGTGTCGCGCAGCGCAGCAACTCCAGGCCGCGCACGCATCGGCCCTTAGACGCGGCCGGCGAGGCAGGCTCAGGGCGAACGGCAGTCGGCGCCCCGCTAGGCGCGCCCCGATAGCCGCACGCCGCTAGCCGCGCGCCGGGATTTCCAGCCCGCGCTGGACGGCGGGGCGCTGCAGCCATTTTTCCAGCACGCGCCGCAGCTGGCCGTAGCGCTCCCAGCCGACGATGTCCGCGGCCTCGTAGAAGCCCACCAGGTTGCGCACCCAGGGCAGGATGGCAATGTCGGCAATGGTGTAGTCGCCGCCCATGATCCAGTCGCGGCCTTCAAGCCGCTGATCGAGCACCTGCAGCAGGCGCTGCGCCTCGGCCACATAACGGTCGCGCGGACGCTTGTCCTCGTATTCCTTGCCGGCAAAGCGATGGAAGAAGCCGAGCTGGCCGAACATCGGGCCCACGCCGCCCATCTGGAACATCAGCCACTGCAGCGTCTCATAGCGCGCCACCGCATCGAGCGGAATGAACTGGCCGGTTTTCTCGGCGAGATAGATGAGGATCGCGCCCGACTCGAACAGCGCCAGCGGCTTGCCGCCAGGGCCATGCGGATCGAGGATGGCGGGAATCTTGTTGTTCGGATTCAGCGAGAGGAATTCGGGCGAGAGCTGGTCCTGGTTGTCGAAGCGCACGGTGTGCGGCTCATAGGCCAGGCCGGTTTCCTCGAGCATGATCGACACCTTGACGCCATTGGGCGTGGGCAACGAGTACAGCTGCAGGCGCTCGGGGTGCTGCGGCGGCCATTTGCGGGTGATGGGAAAGACAGACAGATCGGTCATGGGCATCGGGCAGAGTTGCAATGGACAAACGACTGCCGCCACGAATGCGGCAGTCCCCCGGGCCTGTGCCTTGGCGCAACCAGGCCCTGGCGCATGGTACGCGCCCTGGCTTCAGCGCGCCGGCGTCTTGCGGTCCAGCGCGATCTCCAGGCCCTGGGTCGTGACGCGCATCACGCCGGGCTGCAGGTCGAGCGAATCCATCAGCGCGGTGTCCTTTTCCTGCATCTGATAGAGCACCATGTCGCCCAGGGCCTGCTCGGCAATGGAGCTGCCGTAGGTGTTGAGCATCTCGGTCAGCGCCGGCGGCAGGCCGTCGAGCGCGAGGCTGTGGACCTTGACGCGCTGGGCGCGCACGGTGCGATCGGAGGGCTCGTAGCGCAGGCCGAAATCGGCTTCCATGCGGCCGTCGTAGCCCTGCTTGAGCACCGGGCCCGAAAGATTGGCGACGAACTGCGCCTTGATCAGGTCCACCTGGGGCAGCAACTGCAGCTGCGGCGCCTGCAGCTGCAGCTGCAGCAGTCCCGCCACCGGATACGGCCGTGGAAAGCGCTGGGCCACGGCCTGCTGCAGCTTCTCGGCGGAAACAATCACATGGCGCGGCATGGACTTGCCCGAACAGGCGGTGGACAGCAAGGTGGTGGACACCAGGGAACTGAGCAGGAAACGGCGGCGAAGCATGGCAGACAAACCCGTGAGAGAAGCGACGAAAACCGGTAAGGATAGCGCTCCCGCCATGCGGCAGCGGCAACTGGCCATGGTTTTTCGTGCAGAAAAACCGCGCAAAGTTCCCGCCGTAGCGCAGCAATAAAAAATCCGCCCGACCCATGGCTGGGCAAGGCGGATCGGTGGCCGGCAGTGCGGCAGGCGTTTTATTGCGGCGCGATCTTGGCCGCCTTGATCACATCGCCCCAGCGCTTGACTTCCGAGGCCAGCAGCGCCGAAGCCTCCTGCGGGGTGCTGGGCTGGGCTTCCACGTTCAGGTCATGGAGCTTCTTCTTCACATCGGGCGAGTTCAGCGCGGCGACGATCACCTGGTTGAGCTTGGCAATGACCGGGGCCGGCGTCTTTGCCGGTGCAGCCAGGCCATTCCAGCTGCGCGCCACATAGCCGGGCAGGCCCGCCTCCTTGGTGGTGGGCACGTCGGGCAGCACGGCCGCGCGCTTGTCGCTGGTCACGGCCAGCGCGCGCAACGCCTTGGACTGTATCTGCGTGAGCAACGGAGCGACGATTTCCACGGCCGCGTCGATCTGGCCGCCGCGCAGCGCAGTGACCACCGCAGGCGTGCCGTTGAAGGGCACGATCTGCACATCGACGCCGGCCGCGGACTTGAACATTTCGGCCGTCAGGTGCTGGGTGCTGCCCACATTGATGGAGCCCAGATTCAGTTTGCCGGGGTTGGCCTTGGCAAAGGCCAGCAGTTCGCCAAAGGTCTTGAAGCGCGAGTTCGCGGCGGTGACCACGGCCAGATCGAAGTAGCCCAGCGTGGAGACCGGCGCGAAGTCCTGCAGCGTCTTGAACGGCAGGCTCTTGAACAGGCCTTCGCTCACCGCCGTGCCGTTGGACATCAGCAGCAAGGTGTGACCGTCGGGCTCGGCCTTGGCCACAGTGTCGCCGGCGACGATGCCGCCCGCACCCGGCTTGTTCTCGATCACCACGGCCTGGCCCAGGGATTCGGCCATCTTCTGCGCAACCACGCGGGCCGTCACATCGGCCACGCCGCCCGCGCCAAACGGCACGATGATGCGCACCGCCTTGGTCGGGAAGTTCTGGGCAAAGGCCGCAGGCGTCAAAAGCGCGGAGGCCACCAGGGCGCCGAGCAACTGCTTGAATTTCATAGCTGTCTGTCCATTGAATCGTTAACCGGCCCGCCGCCCGGGACATGCCTGGCGCATAAAGAACCAGGCCATACGCGCTGCCGAAGGTATAACGAAAGCGCATAGCGTTTGCCCTGCATTATTGGGCTTGTGTGCTCAGATTTGGACAATTTCCCACAAGTGAAAACCCTAGGTTTTTGCACTGGAAACATATTCCACCTCTGAAAATTTTCCGCTCATGGCCAATAGCTGCCTTTGTTGCACGCGAATTCAAGTTCGGCACGGGCTGCACGTCTTTTGGGATTGGCATATCAGCTATGCCAAATTCATCTACCTCCAGGCAAAGAATCCCGACAAACTCCATCCCTCGCTGTTACCCAAAATTACATCAAGGAGACAAGACATGCAAAAGATTTCAGCCCTCGCCCTCGTGGCCCTGGGCGCCGCGGCGCCCGCCCTGGCCCAGAGCCAAAGCAGCCTCACCATCTACGGCATCCTGGATGTTGCCGTGCGCACGCAAAGCGGCCTGACCGCAGGCTACGCCAGCGCTGCAAACAACACCGCGGTCGTCAACAGCGGCGTCGGCCCCACCAGCCGCTGGGGTCTGCGCGGCCAGGAAGACCTGGGCGGCGGCTTGAAAGCCACGTTCAACCTGGAGTCCACGCTGGGCGTGGACTCCGGCAGCTCCGGCTCGGCCGCAGGCTTCTTTGATCGCGCCGCGGTGCTGGGCCTGGCCGGCAACTGGGGCGCAGTGACCGCGGGTCGCCAGAACACGCTGGTCGCGGACGCCGTCATTCCCACGGACCCCATAGGCATGCGTTTCGCTGCGCTGAACCCCAACATCCAGGTCACCAGCCTCACGGGCCACCGCCTGGGCATCGAATACGGCGCGACCAATACCAACGCCGCGTCCAACCGCGTCAACAACTCGGTCAAGTACTCGGGCACCTTTGGCGGCCTGACGGCTCGCGCGATGTACAGCTTTGGCGAGTCCGCCGTGTCCAGCACCCGCCAGGACTCCAAGGGCCTGGGCCTGAACTACACGGTCGGCGGCATCGTGGTCACCAGCGCCTACACCCAGTTCCACGATGCCAACGGCCTGGAACTGGACGCCGCAAGCATAGGCGGCGCCTGGAGCACAGGCAACCTGCGTCTGATGCTCAACTATGGCCGCAACCAGGGCGATACCACCAGCACCACGCAAACCACCAACAAGGTGCTGTCGCTGGGCGCCAACTACGCCTTCAACAGCCAGTGGAGCCTCAACGGCGGCTACTACAAGGTGGACCGCGAGCGCACCGGCCTGAACAACGACGGCTTCACTCGCCTGATCGGCTTCCTCGACTACAGCCTGTCGCGCCGCACCAAACTCTTCCTCGAGATGGACACCACCAAGTGGAAGGGCAACTACCAGGGCGCGGGCAACAAGGCGCGTTCGAACGGCATCAGCCTGGGCGTGACCCATTCGTTCTGAACGCGCATAGCGCAGGCAGGCAATGATCCGGCGCCCGGCAACGGGCGCTTTTTTTTGGAGCCTGACCTACGCAGGACAGACGGCGACGCCCGGCACAATGCAAGTCCTTGCCGCTTACGGAAAAATCGCCCATGTCTGACGCCTCTTCCACCGCCCTGCCTGCGGGCAACGATACGCGCATTGCCGAGATCCTGACCTACTGGCTTGGCGCTGCCGCACCCACGGATGCCGATGCGCTGACGCGCCAGTCGCTGTGGTTCACCAAGTCCGCGGACACCGACGCCGAGATCCGCGCGCGCTTTGGCCCGCTGGTCGAAGAGGCACTGTCGGGGACGCTGGACGGCTGGGCCGAATCCGCACGCGGGCGACTGGCGCTGATCCTGCTGCTGGACCAGTTCACGCGCAACCTTTTTCGCGGCACGCCCAAGAGCTTTGCGGGCGACAGCCAGGCCCTGCAACTGGCGCTGGACGGCATTCTTGCCGGCCATGACACCGACCCAGCCATCCCCAGCGTGGCGCGCATTTTCTGCTACCTGCCGCTGGAACACGCCGAAGACGGCCCGCTGCAGGCGCAAAGCGTGGCGGCGTTCGCCAAGCTGCATGAGCTGGCCGCGCCCGCGCTGCGCAGCTTCTTTGCCGGCACGCTGGACTATGCGCTCAAGCACCAGGACGTGATCACGCGTTTCGGCCGCTTTCCGCACCGCAACGCGATTCTTGCCCGGCCCAGCACGCCGCAGGAACAGGAGTACCTGGCCCAGCCCGGCGCAGGATTCTAGGAAGCGGTGGCGGGAACGCTGCCGCCGGCATCCTGGCGCGGCCGATCGCGCCAGCGCATGGCCCAGCGTTCTATCGTGTAGAACGACAGCGCCGACAGCGCCACCGAGATTGCCAGGCCCGCAACCACGACCACCGGCCAGGAGTATTCGGCGCGCAGATAGCGCACCACGGGGTAATGCCAGAGGTAGACGCCATACGACAACCGGCCCAGGTGCACCAGCAACGGCGCCTGGAACATTTCGTAGACCAGGCCGCGCTGCTGCTGGACTGCGACCAGCAGCACCAGCGCCGCGCATTCGACCACGGTCAGGCCCCAGACCATCACCGCCTGGTTGTCCCATTCAAGGCGCATCAGCAGGGGAATTGCCAGCGGCAGCCACATGACATGGGGCATGCGCTTTTGCAGCGCCTGGATCCACTGCGGCTTCTCGATGACCAGCGCCGCCAGCAGACTGCCGGCCAGCAGGCCTGAAGCGCGGGTGTCGAAGCGGAAGAAGATTTCATAGAAATGCTGGCCCTGCCCCACCCAGAACAGGCGCCACAGCGTGCTCAGCACCCACAGCAGCAGGATGGGACGCCACAGGTTTCCGGCCTGGGTCTTGCGCAGCAACAGCACCAGCAGAGGCGGCCAGATCAGGTAGAAATGTTCTTCGACCGATAGCGACCACATGTGCAGCAGCGTCTCGGGGCTGTCGAAGAAGGCAATGCCGTAATCGGCAAGGTACAGCGCGGAAACCAGCGCGTCCTGGTGGATATCCTCGAGATCGGGCCACAGCAGCGGCGCGATCAGGCAATAGGCGGCCAGAAACAGCAGCAGCGCGGGCATCAGCCGGAAGAAACGGCGCCGGTAGAAGCGCCAGTAATCAAGCCGCTGGTTGTCCTGAAACTCCTGCAGCAGCAGCGAGGTGATCAGGAAGCCGCTGAGAACGAAGAAAAGATCGACGCCCAGGAAGGCGCCCTCGAACATCGGCACATGGGCATGGGACAAAAGCACCAGCACGATCGCCACGCCACGTAAACCGTCCAGCGCGGGGTTGTAGCGCAGTTTGAAGTCTTGCAAAGCCAAACCGGAAGTACCTTTCATCCGTCCGGGCCGGGCCCGAATCATTCACCAGGAAAAAGCAGGAGGCAGCCGTGCGGGACATGGGCGCGCTCGACCGGCGCTGGCCGGATTCAATCGCAGCCAGTGCAGAAAATATCGGCACAGGAGGGGACAGCGGTAGAAATCTGCGCAGCGCGCGCAGGCCCTGCAAACGCTGCGGCCCGCTCAGCGGTGGCACAGCGTTGCAGCCGATGGAAAGCTCACTGGTAGCAAGCCCCTGGCCGGCTGAAAAGAATCAGCGTTTTTTCATTCTAACCACGGTTCCGCCTCAGAACCTTGCTAGCAAATTTAAGAGCTGCACAAATGGCGGACAAGGGAAAAACGCCTACAACGCATGTAAGAAATAGTAGGAAGCCGCATGTCGGCTGCGCTGGGCGCAAGATAGCCCGCAGCGCGCCACCAGGGCCGAATGTGTATCGAATGAAAAATGATGCAACGCGTGGCACTGCATGCGCCAGCCGCCGTCCGGGCAAACGCGGGCGCCTGCTGACGCCTGGGTAAAGAGGGCATGGGCGTGAGGCCCATGCGCAGCGCTCAGCGCTTGACTACCGACCAGCCCGCATGCAGGTTCTGCTTGTCGTTCTCGTAGTCCCAGATCGTGCCGCAGCGGTCGCACTGGTAGCGCGTGACCGTCACCTGACCCGAAGCGCGCTCTTCCTTGCGGTTGCCATGCTGGGCCAGCTCGACATGGCCCTTGGCGCGGCGCCAGTTCTGCTGGATGCCGGCGCAGGAAGTGCACATTGGCTCGGGCGTGTTGGCGGGCGTGGAGGAGCGTTCTTGGGTCATGGGGCGTGGGATAAAAAGTGGCGGGAGTCAGCGCAGCGCACAACGACCCCAAGGGGCGTGATTGTGCCGCAAGCCCCGCCGCCCAGCGTTCGGCAGGGTGAAAACGCGCGGCGTTCAGCCCGCAGCCGAAGCGCGCAAGGCCTGGTGGGCAGGGCTTTCAAGATCGGGCGGCAGCTGGTGCTTGGCCTGCAGATAGTGGTGGGTGAACACGTCGAAATAGGCTTCCAGCGTCTGCGCGGCACGCATGTCACCGCCCAGCTCCAGGCACAGCGCAGCGACTTCGGCGGTGCAGAAATGATCGCTGCGCGTCGAGCGCCGCAGTTGGTAGCGCGAGACCTGTTCGGCCAGCAGGCTCAGCACCGGAAAGCGCTCGAGATAAGGGCTCTTGCGAAACATCTTGCGCGCTTCGGGCCAGGTCGCGTCCATCAGCACGAACAGCGGGCGCCGGCCAGAATCCGCCGCCGGCGCCACGGCCTGCACCACGCGCTCGGGCGCGACATATTCGCCGGGAAACACCACATAGGGCTGCCACTGCGGATCGGCCAGCAGCGCCAGCAGCGCCGGGTCGACCTCGGTGCGCGCCCAGCCAAACGCAAAGGTGTCCTGCACCACGTCGGCCACCAGCCAGCCGGTGTTGCTGGGCTTGAGGGCTTCGATGTCGCCCA
>JBBKVU010000535.1:0-6396 GCA_037968595.1 Comamonas sp. | reverse complement strand
AGTTCATGCTCCAGCAGGCGCGCCGTGCGCCGCACGATGGCCAGGCCCAGGCCCAGTCCCTTGCTGCGGTCGCGCTCGGGATTGCCCAGTTGATGGAACTCCCAGAACACGCGGTCCTGCTCGTGCCTGGGAATGCCCGGGCCGTTGTCCCAGACCTCGATGCGCATCTGTTTGCCCGCGCGCCGGCAGCCGATCAGCACGCGGCCGTGGGCGCTGTGCGCGATCGCATTGCTGATGAAGTTGCGCAGGATGCGCTCTAGCAGCACCGGGTCCGAGCGCACGCTGGTCTGGCAGCCGCGCACGCGCAGCTCCATCCCTTTCTCACCGGCCTGGGGGGTGTACTCGGCGCGCAACTGATCGAGCAGCGGCCGCAGCGCAAACGCCTGCAGCCGCGGCTCGATCACACCCGCGTCGAGCCGCGAAAGATTGAGCAGCGCGTCAAACAGCATGCCCATGGCCGACATCGCGCTGGCGATGTTGTCGACCAGATAGCGGCCATGGCGCGACATGCGCTCGTTGGCCAGCAGCCCGAGAAACAGATTCACCGCATGCACCGGCTGGCGCAGGTCATGGCTGGCGGCAGCCAGAAAGCGCGACTTCTCGAGATCGCTGCGTTCCGCCGCGGTCTTTTCCTCGCGCACGCGCTCGAGCAGCGCCAGGTTCTCATAGCCCAGCCGCAAGGCATCGAGATGGGTGCGGTGCATGCGGTGAATGAACGCCAGCGTCGCAACCAGATAGGCCAGCCCGCCCGTCACCAGCGCCAGATGGATGGCCGACGACTGCGCGGCCAGCGCCATGAACATCGGCGCAAAGGCCGTGACCTGGAACGCGTACATCACGGGCAGCAGCATGTAGTTCGAGTAGATCGCTCCCGTGCCCAGGCCGAACAGGATGACGATGAAGAACAATTGGTACTCGAGCGAGACGAAGAAAGTCCAGTAGGCAAACGACAGGCCCCACAGCAGGCCCGAACACAGATTGCCCACGAACATGCGGCGCACCCAGCGCCGCGACGCTTCCGGGTCGCCGCGGCGGCGGTCGTAGACCAGCATCGCAAACAGCCGCAACGCGCTGAGCACCAGCGTCGCCGCTATCCACAGCAGGATCTCGCGCCGCGGCAGCAGGTCGAGCAGCGCATAGGCCGCAAAGCAGGCGGAGATCAGCGCACCGGCCAGCGCAAACGGAAAGCTGCGCCGCAGCGCATCAATCTGCACCTGCAGGATATGCGCGGCATATGGCGAGGGCGGGTCTGTGATGGGCGGCACGCTGAACAGGTGTTTCGTGCGGAGCGTTCGCCAAGGCGGTCGAACATCTCGAAACACTCGTAAATTCTAGTGGGATTGCAAAGATTTCGGCACTTCTTTTGCCGAAGTGCAGGCACCCGCACAATGAACTCACAATCGCATTCATCATCACCCAGGAGATTTTGACAATGACAGACAAGAAGGTAGCGGTCATCACGGGCGCAGGTACGGGCATAGGCAAGGCCGTGGCCCAGGCGCTGCTGGCAGGAGGCTTCCATGTGGTGCTGGCCGGCCGGCGCGCCGAGTTGCTCGATGCGGTCAAGAACGAAGCGCAGGAGCAGCATGGCCTGGGCGAGCGCGTGCACTGCGTGCCCACCGATGTCAGCGACCCGCAGGCGGTTGCCGCGCTGTTTGAAAGCGCGGTGGCGAAGTTCGGCCGCGTCGATCTGCTGTTCAACAACGCGGGCCGCGGCAATCCGCCGGGCTCCTTCATCGACTGGACGCCGGATCAGTGGCGCGAAGTGGTCGATGTGAATCTCAACGGCATGTTCTATTGCCTGCAGCAGGCCTTCAAGGTGATGCAGGGCCAGAGCCCGCAAGGCGGGCGCATCATCAACAACGGCTCGATCTCCGCGCATGCGCCGCGCCCCAATTCAATTGCCTACACCGCGACCAAGCACGCGGTGATGGGCCTGACCAAGACCGCGGCGCTCGATGGCCGCCAGTACGACATTGCGGTCGGGCAGATCGACATCGGCAACGCAATGACCGATCTGGCCGCGCGCATGGCCAAGGGCGTGCCCCAGGCCAACGGCGAGATCGCGGTCGAGCCCACGATCGATGCGGCCGTGGTCGGCCAGTCGGTGCTCTACATGGCCAGCCTGCCGCTTGAAGCCAACGTGCTGTTCCACACCGTCATGGCGACCAAGATGCCTTTTATCGGCCGCGGCTGAGGGCCCTGGGGCGCTACGGCTGAGCCTGCGCCACGCGCGGTTCCTGCGTGCTGCGCGCCACCACGATGCGCCCCTTGCCCGCCCGCTTGGCGGCGTACATCGCCTCGTCGGCAAGCTGCAGCAGCTTCGCCGATGAGTCGCCGGCCTCGAGATTGAGCGCCAGGCCCATGCTGGCGCCGACCTGCACCACGACGCCCTGCTGCAGCCGTATGGGCTGGGTGATGGCCACCAGACAGCGCTCCATGATCTCCACGGCTTCCTCGGCCGCTCCCAGGCCGGCCAGCAGCACGACAAACTCGTCGCCGCCCAGCCGCGCCACGCAATCGGAGGCGCGCGCCTGGGCCTTGATGCGCGCGGCGACGACCTGCAGCACTTCATCGCCGGCATCGTGGCCGTGGGTGTCGTTCACGCGCTTGAAGCCGTCGAGATCCAGAAAGCAGACCGCGACCAGCGCCCGCCCGGGGTGGGCCGAAGCGTCCAAGGCATGCTCGAGCGTCTGCTCCAGCGCGCGGCGGTTGGCCAGGCCCGTGAGCGCATCATGCGTGGCGAGATACTGCGCCGTCTGCTCGTCGCGCTTGAGCCCGTCGATGTCGACGAAGATCCACAACGACTCCTCCTCGTTGAGCCGCGCTCCGCTCAGGTCGACCCACAGCGTCTGCGCATCGCTGCTCAGCAGCTGTATCTGGCTGTGGAACTTGCCCGTGGTGCGCAACGCGGCATAGGCCAGCTCGCCCACCCTCTGGTAGGCGGCTTCGTCGGCATAGAGGATACGGACCGGTGCGCCCAGCAGCTCCTGGGCGGAGCGCTTGACCAGGCGCTGCAGCGCCTGGTTGGTCCAGAGCACCCGGCGATCGCGCAGCCGCGCAATGCCGATCAGATCGTTGTCTATGAACAGCTCCTGCTCCTTGAGCAGTTCCGTCATCTTGATCTTCGCCAGTCGCTCGCGCTTTTGCAGCCGGTACAGGCTCACCGAACCCAGCGCGATGAGCACGATGCACAGCCCGGTGAGCCCCCAGGCGCGCCAGGCGGCAGCGCGCCACATCGCCAGATAGGTCTCGGTGCCCAGGCCGGTGGAGACCGTCAGCGGATAGTTGGTGAGCCGCTGATAGGCGGTGATGCGCTCCACGCCATCGAGCAGCGTGGGCGTGATGTACCAGCCATGCTCGGGATTGCGGCTCAGCGCCTCGTGGTATTGCGCCGACACCAGATCGCCGCCCAGGCCTTCCTCCGATGTGGGCTGGCTGGCGCTGAAGCGCGCGACCAGGCGCGCGTCGTCCGTGCGCAGCGCCATCGCGCTGTCGGGGCCCAACGCCTGCCGGCTGAACAGCCGCTGGAAATGCTCGGCGGCAACCACGGCATAGACCACGCCCTGAAAGCTGCCGTCTTCGGCCTGCAGTCGCCGCACCAGCACAATGGCCCATTTGTCGAAGGACAGGCTCACCAGCGGCGAGGACACGACCATCTGCTCCGTATTCCGGGCCTGCTCGAAGTACGCCCGGCCCGCGATGGAAAACGGCTCGGTGACTTCACTGGGCACCAGCAGCACCTGGCCGGCGCTGTCCGTGGCCCGCAGCGCGGTGACAAAGGGAATCAGCGCCCGCTGCTCCTGCAGCATTTCCTGCAGCGCAAACTGCGCCGCGGGCAGGCCCTCGAAGGAACGGGTGCGAAAGCGGCTGGCAATCGACGACAGCGCGTTGTCCACCAGCCGCAGCTCCGCCGTCAGCTCCAGGCCCAGACTGCGGGCCTGATTGCGCGTCACCGCGATGCCCAGCTCCATGTCCGTCTGGTAATTGGCACGCATGCTCAGGCCGGTCGCCAGGCACAACAGGAACGCCACCAGCAGATTGCCCAGAACGAGGCGTCGCAGCACTATTTGTGAAATCCTCAGACTCATACCGCTTTCATCTCGTCGTGAATGCAACGCAGCGCATCCGGTGGCAATCGCCCGGGCGCCAGGCCCGGGCACGGCGATTCATCAGCAAGCAGTTTGCCGCTTTACGCGGAAAATGAACAGTCTGCGGCAACCGGGCAAGCGCCTGCGGCTGTGCCGGACGCAGTGCGCTGCGGGCTGCGCTGCGCAAAAAAAAGCCTGCCATGCAGGACATGGCAGGCGCGCTTCACCGCAGGACCCAAGGCATGCGCCGCAGCCGGCCGACAGCGCCGGCCCGCACACGGCGTCAGAAGCTGTATTTCATCGCCGCCATCACATTGCGCGGCGCGCCATACATCGCCCCGTAGTTGCTCAGGCCGCTGTAGTAGGTCTTGTCGAACAGGTTGTTCAGATGCAGCGACACCGACAGCTGCCGGCTGACGGCATAGCGCGCCATCAGGTTGACGACGGCATGGCTCTTCTGCGCCGGCTCGCCCACATAACCGTATTCGCTTTGCCAGTTGACACCGCCGCCCAGGGTCAGCGCACTGAGTTCGCCGCGCAAGCGGTAGCTGGTGAACAGCTTGAGCGCGTGGCGCGGAATCGGGGTGTTGGCGCGCGCACCGTTGGCATCCTTGCTCGAGGTGTAGGCATAGCCGGCACTCATGCTCAAGCCCTTGGCGACTTCGCCCGCGGCCTCGAATTCCAGGCCCTGGGTGGTGATGCCCTGCAGCGCCTCATAGGCGTCCAGGCCCGGGTTGTAGACCGCCAGATTTTCCTGCCGGGAGCGGAACACGGCCAGGCTGGTCATGAGCTGACCGTCGAGCCAGTCCGCCTTGATGCCGGCTTCATAGCCCGTGCCCTGCTCCGGCGCCAGCGGCCGGTTGCTCACGTCGCGCACCGATGCGGCCTGCGGCTGAAACACCTGGGTGTAGTTGCCATAAAGCGACCAGCGCTCGTCCAGCGCATGCACCAGGCCCGCATAAGGCACGACCACGCCGCGCTCGCGCAGTTCGGTGCGGCTTTGCGCGCCGGCCACGCTGGTGGTGTCGGCCACGCGTTTCCAATCGATCACGCGCGCGCCGGTGATCAGCCGGGTGGACTCACCCAGGCTCCAGCGCGCGGTGACATAGGCGCCGAGCTGGTTTTCCTTGGTCACGGTGTCGCCGGCCTTGACGAAAACCGGCACGTTGGCATTGCCATTCCAGTCATGCAGATTGCCCAGGCTGCCATCGTATCCGGTCCACGGGCCCATCCAGCCGCCGTAGTCGGCCGTGTCCCTGTGCAGCTGGGACAGCGAGACGCCGGCCACCACTTCGTGTGCCCGCCCGAGCAGCGAGAACGAGCCGTTCAGCTGCGCGTCGACGCTGTTCTGGCGGTCCGTGCTTTGCCAGCGCACAGGCCACAGCGCGCCGCCCAGACCCGTGGCCTGGTCTATGCTGCCGGTCAGAAAGTACAGCGCGCTGTCGTAGGCCGAGCGCAGATGGGCGGCATCGAGCTTGGCATGCCAGCCACCACCGAAGTCGTGCGCCAGCGAAGCAAAGACGCTGTTCACGTCCGGCGCGTGGTAGGCCCAGTTGGGCCCGATGTTGATCGAGCGCGCGAAGTTCGTCGCCACGCCATTGCTGTAGGTCAGCGGGAAACCGGTGCGCATGGACGCGTCATGTCTGTCCGATTGCGCGCTGAAGCCCGCGGTCAGCAGGGTCGAGGGGGCCAGGTCCAGCTCCGCGATGCCGTAGACCACATCGCTCTTCTTCTGATAGCGGTCTATCCACGAATGCTGCTGCTTGGCGTCGACCACCAGCCGGCCGCGCAGGCTGGCGCTGTCATTAAGCGGCGCGGAGATGTCGGCACCGACGCCATAGCGGTCCCAGCTGCCGGCCTCGGCGCTGACGCTGAACTGGCGCTCGGCCATGGGGCGCTTGCGGACCATGTTGATGCTGGCCGACGGATTGCCCATGCCGCTCATCAGCCCGTTCGCGCCGCGCACGACTTCAATGCGGTCGTACATGACGGTGTTCTGCATCGAGCCCGCCACCGCGCTGGGCACGCCATCGAGCAGGTAGTTGGAGACGGAAAACCCGCGCGACCAGATGCCTTCCAGATCCGTTCCCATGCCCTGGCGGAACGCGGTGACGCCGGTGGTGAACTCCAGCACCTCGTTCACGGTGTCGAGGTGCTGGTCGTCCAGCCGCTGGCGCGTGATCACCGAGACCGATTGCGGTGTCTCCTTCGCCCCCAGCGCCAGCGGCGTTCCGGTCGCGCTGCGGCCCAGGGCGCGGTAGCTGCCCGTGCCTTCGGTGGCGCCGCCCTGCTCGGCCTGGGCGCT
>JBBKVU010000534.1:0-5940 GCA_037968595.1 Comamonas sp. | reverse complement strand
GCCCTGGTCGGCGCGCTCATGCCCACCAGCCACAACATGATCATCTACGCGCTGGCCGCGGGCGGCTCGGTGTCGATAGGCGCGCTGATCACCGCCGGCCTGCTGCCGGCCGCGCTGCTGATGATCTGCATGCTGGTCGCGGCCTACCTGGTGGCCGTGCACCGCGGCTATCCCGCGGGCACTTTCCCCGGCTGGTCCGGGGTCTGGCGCGCGGCCGTGGCCGCCGTGCCGGGGTTGCTGATCATTGTCGTGATCCTGGCCGGCATCCTGTCGGGCGTGTTCACCGCCACCGAGGCGGCGTCGGTGGCCGTGGTCTACACCATCCTGCTGACGTTCTTCATCTACCGCACGATGAGCTGGCACAACTTCATCAAGGCCGCGGCCAAGGCGGTGAAGACCACCGGCGTGGTGCTGCTGCTGATCGGCGTCTCGGCGATGTTCCAGTACCTGATGGGCCTGTACGAAGTCGCGGACTTCATGGGCGGCTGGATCTCCAGCGTGTCGCTCGAACCCTGGCAGGTGTTCCTGCTGATCAACGTGATTCTGTTCCTGCTGGGCACCTTCATGGACATGGCGGCGACCATCCTGATCGCCACGCCGATCTTTCTGCCGATCGCCATGAAGTACGGCATGGACCCGGTGCAGTTCGGCATCGTGATGCTGCTCAACTGCGCGCTGGGCCTGAACACTCCGCCCGTGGGCACGACGCAGTTTGTCGGCTGCGCCATCGGCGGCATCTCGGTCGGGCAGGTGATGCGCACCATCTGGCCGTTCTATGGCGCTTTGGTCGCCACGCTGATGCTCGTCACCTATGTTCCCGCGTTCTCGCTGGCCTTGCCGCGATTGCTGATGGGCTATGCACACTGAAATCGCAAGGAAGAAAAAAATGGTCAAGGTTGCACTGAGTGGTGCCTGCGGGCATGTAGGCACGGTATTGCGGCGCGAGCTGCCCAAGCATGGCATCGATCTGCGCTCGTCCGTGGGACTGGAGCCGGCGCCGGCGCTGCACGCCGGCGAGGATCTGACGCATGGCGATCTGCGCGACCCGGCGGCCGTGGATGCGCTGCTTGAGGGCGTCGAGGTGCTGATCCACATGGCGGGCACCAGCATAGAGCGGCCGCTGCAGGAAATCATAGACAACAACCTGGTGGCGCTGCACGCGGTCTATGAAGGCGCGCGCCGCAACGGCGTCAAGCGCGTGGTGTTCGCCAGTTCCAACCATGCCTTCGGCATGTATGGCTCGGACGTCAAGCTGCGTTCGGACGCCGCCTACCGGCCCGACGGCCTGTATGGCCTGTCGAAAGTCTGGGGCGAGGCCATGGCACGCATGTATTGGGACAAGCACGGCATCGAAGGCATCTGCCTGCGCATAGGTACGACCAAGGACTGCCCGCCCGAGGACTTCCGCCAGCTCAGCACCTGGATGGGGGCCAAGGACCTGGTGGCGCTGGCGCTGCGCTGCATAGAAGCGCCGGTCGATTTCGCCGTGGTCTGGGGCATCTCCAACAACGACCGCGCCTACTACGACCTGTCCGAAGGCAACCGCATAGGCTTTGCGCCGCAGCAGAACGCCGAGGACTTCGCGCCTGAGATCCTGGCCCGGCCCAACCGCATGAACGCCGTGGCGCGCAGCTTCCAGGGCGGCGAGTTCGTCACGCTGGACTACACGCCGCCCGAGGCGCGCCCGGGTGCATGCAGCGCGGCATGAAACGAACGGCCGCCATGGCTTGAGGAGTGGGCAGATGGAAGTCAATGTCGAATTGCTGGTTGATGGCCGCCATGCCACGGGCGAAAGCCCGGTGTGGCGGGCCGAGGAGAACGCGCTGTTCTGGGTCGATATTCCGGCGCGCAGGATCTGGCGCTGGCAAGCGCACGGTGGCAGCCTGGTGCATTGGCTGCTGCCCGAGCAGGTCGGCTGCATCGCGCCAGCCTCGCAGGGCCGCTGGATCTGCGGGCTGGAAACCGGCGTCGCGCTGGCCACGCTCGCCCCCGAGGGCGGCGAGGCGCAGCTGCAGTGGCTTGCCAGCGTGGAGCATCCGCTGGCGCAGATGCGCTTAAACGACGGCCGCTGTGATCGCCAGGGCCGGTTTCGCGCCGGCACCATGTACCAGGACATGGCCGCGGCCAAGGCGGTGGGCACGGTCTACGGGCTGGACGCGGATTCGCACGCTGGCCTGCAGACGCTGCACACCGGCCTGCTCACGCCCAACGGCATGGCTTTCAGCCCCGACGGGCGCAGCATGTATCTGAGCGATTCGCACCCGCAGTCGCAGCAGATCTGGCAGTTCGACTATGACCCGCAGGACGGGAAGATGTCGGGCCAGCGGCTGTTTGTCGACATGCGCGAACATCCGGGCCGGCCCGACGGCGCGGCCGTGGACGAAGACGGCTGCTACTGGATCTGCGCCAATGACGCCGGCCTGCTGCTGCGCTTCACGCCCCTGGGCCGGCTGGACCGCTCGATTGCCGTGCCGGTCAGCAAGCCCGCGATGTGCGCCTTTGGCGGCGCCGGCCTGGACACGCTGTTCGTGACCTCGATACGCCTGCCCGGCACGCCCGAAGAATCGCCCGCGGGCGGAGTGTTCGCGCTGCGTCCGGGCACGCGCGGCATTGCCGAAACCGAGTTTCCCGCGCGCGCCGCTACGCCAGCAGCTCGGTGAAGCGCGTCTGTACCCAGGCGGCCGCAGGCCCGGGCTGCCAGCCCTGGCACCAGAGCACGCGCACCGACAGCCGGGGCAGGGCCAGCGACGGGCAGTCAAGCTGCTGCAGCGGCTTGCGGTAGGTGTCGTCGGTCGCGATGTTGACCGGCAAAATGGCCCAGCCCAGCTCGTCGGCGACCATTTCGGCCAGGCTGTAGAAGCTGTCGGAGCGCCAGACCTTGGGGCTGTAGGCGGTCTCGTGCACGTCCTCGGCATGCAGTATCAGCTGGCGATAGCCCACCAGGTCCTTGCGCTGCAGCGCTGCACGCCGGGTCAGCGCATGGCCCGCGGGAACGAACAGGCCCTGGGCCACGGTGCCGATATGGCGCTGGTCGAAGCGCGCGGAAATCGCGCCGCGCACGAAATGAATCGCCATCTGCGCGCGCTGCTGATCGACATAGTCGGCGACTTCGGTCGCCGTGCCGTTGAGCAAGGTCAGTTCCAGATCGGGAAAATGCTGGGCGATCTCGCGGATCAGCGTGCTCACGGCCGTGTAGGGCAGGGCTTCGTCCAGCGCCAGTGACAGCTTGGCTTCGCCGCCCGCGCTCAGCGACTGCGCGCGCTGGTCCAGCGTTTGCGCCTGGCGCAGCAGCTCGCGTGCTTCGAGCAGCAACAGCTCGCCGGCATCGGTGAGCTGGGCATTGCGCCGCGAACGGTCGAACAGCTCCAGCCCCAGGTCGGCTTCGAGCAGGCCGATGGCGGTACTGACGGCCGACTGCGCGCGCCCCAGGCGGCGCGCGGCCTCGCTGAAGGAGCCGCTTTCCGCGGTCAGTACAAACTGCCTCAGTTGGTCCAGAGTCCAGTGCATGCCAATGATCTATCTATAAATCAGATGGATTCTGACTTTTTCAATATGAAGATTACTTGAACAATCGGGCAGCAGCAACAGAAAACGCTGAATTCTTTCCCTTCAACTTGAGGATCATCATGGCCTTGCGCCCCTGGATTTTTTTGCTTGCGGCAGTCGCCACCGAAATCGTCGGTGTCAGCGTCATGAAGCAGGTGTCGCAAGACGCGGGCTGGACGGCGCTGCTGTTCATGTACGCCATGATCGGCCTGTCCTCTTTCCTGCTGGCCGTGGCCATGGACCATCTGCCCATGGCCGTGACCTATGCCACCTGGGAGACGCTGGGCCTGACGGCCGTGGCCTTTATCGGCTGGCGCTTCTTCGGTGAAAGCATAGGCCCGCTCAAGGCCCTGGGCATGGCCGTGCTGGTGGCCGGCGTGGTGCTGGTCAACGCCAGCGGCAAGCCGGCCCCGGAGTAAGCCATGCAGAACGCACAATTCATTCACTATGCCTTCATGGCGCTGGCGGTGCTGCTCGAAGTCGCGGCCAACATCTTCATCAAGCAGTCTGCCGGCTGGCGGCGCAAGACCTGGGGACTGCTGGGCATAGGCTGCGTGCTGGCCTCCTTCACCGCGCTGTCCCAGGCGGTGCAGGGCATCGATCTGTCGGTGGCCTATGCGCTGTGGGGCGGCGCGGGCATCGTGCTGACCACGGCGGCGGGCTGGATCTTCTTTCGCCAGCCGCTGGCGCGCCGCGGCTGCGTGGGCATTGCGCTGATCGTTGTAGGCGTATTGCTGCTCAAGCTGTCATGAGCGCCCGCAGGGCGCGGATTGTGCCGGAACGCCGCTACAGTGGGCCGGATGGCAACACCTCCGCATACAGCCCAGGGCTTCATCCAGGTGCGCGGCGCGCGCGAGCACAACCTCAAGGACGTGGATGTCGACATTCCACGCAACCAGCTGGTGGTCTTCACCGGGGTCTCGGGCTCGGGCAAGTCGTCGCTGGCCTTTGGCACCATTTATGCCGAAGCCCAGCGGCGCTACTTCGAGTCGGTCGCGCCCTATGCGCGCCGGCTCATCGACCAGGTGGGCGTGCCCCAGGTCGAAAGCATAGAGGGCCTGCCGCCCGCCGTGGCGCTGCAGCAGCAGCGCGGCACGGCGACGGCGCGCTCCTCGGTGGGCAGCGTCACCACCATCTCCAGCCTGGTGCGCATGCTGTATTCGCGCGCCGGCAGCTATCCGCCCGACCAGCCGCTGCTGCTGGCCACCGAGTTCTCGCCCAACACGCCCCAGGGGGCCTGCCCGCACTGCCACGGCCTGGGCCGCACCTATGACGTCAACGAGGCATCGATGGTGCCCGACGATTCGCTGAGCCTGCGCGAACGCGCCGTGGCCGCCTGGCCCGGAGCCTGGCAGGCGCAGAACCTGCGCGACATCCTGACCAGCCTGGGCCATGACATCGACGTCCCCTGGCGCGACCTGCCCAAGAAGACGCGCGACTGGATCCTGTTTACCGACGAGCAACCTTCCGTGCCGGTGTATGCCGGGCATTCGCTGGCCGAAGTGAAAAGGCTGCGCCGCGCCAGGCAGGCGCCAAGCTACATGGGCACCTTCATCAGCGCGCGGCGCTATGTGCTGCAGACCTTTGCCAGCAGCCAGAGCGCGATGATGAAGCGCAAGGTCGCGCAGTTCATGGTCGGCACGGCCTGCCCGGTGTGCCACGGCAAGCGGCTCAAGCCGCAGGCGCTCACGGTCACCTTTGCCGGGCTGGATATCGGCGAGTTCACCCACCTGCCGCTGGACGCGCTGGCCGAGTTGCTGGCAGGGGTGGTGCAGGGCCAGGGCGCCGGCGACGCCCCGTCTTCGCGGCGGTCTGCGGAAAAGCAGCTTGTCGCCCAGCGCATTGCGCAGGAGCTGCTGGGCCGCATAGGCGCGCTGACCGGCCTGGGCCTGGGCTATCTGTCGCTGGACCGCGCCACGCCCACGCTGTCGCCCGGCGAGCTGCAGCGCCTGCGGCTGGCCACCCAGCTTTCCTCGCAGCTGTTTGGCGTCGTCTATGTGCTTGATGAACCTTCGGCCGGTCTGCACCCCGCTGACGGCGAGGCCTTGCTGAGCGCGCTGGACCGGCTCAAGGCAGCGGGCAACTCCATCTTTGTCGTCGAGCACGACATCGCCACCATGCGCCGCGCCGACTGGCTGGTCGACGTGGGCCCCGAGGCCGGAGAGCGCGGCGGCCAGGTGCTCTACAGCGGCGTTCCGGGCGGGCTGGCGCAGGTCAAGTCGTCACAGACCCGAAAGTACCTGTTTGCCACCGACGCCAGACCGCTGCGCAGCCAGCGCCGTCCCCGGGACTGGCTCACGCTGCAGGGCGTGCAGCGCAACAATCTGCGCGGCGTCGATGCGGCGTTTCCCATCGGCTGCCTGACATCCGTCACCGGAGTTTCCGGTTCGGGCA
>JBBKVU010000533.1:0-3653 GCA_037968595.1 Comamonas sp. | reverse complement strand
CCGCTGCAGCACGCGATCCGCGCGCACCAGCTGCCCGTGCCGCTGCTTGCCGACCTGCTGAGCGCTTTTTCCCAGGACATCCACAAGACCGCGGCCGGCGAGACCTATGCCGACCGCGCCACGCTGCTGGATTACTGCCGGCGCTCGGCCAATCCCGTGGGTCGGCTGCTGCTGCACCTCTACGGCGTGCACGATGACCAGGCGCTGGCGCAAAGCGATGCGATCTGCAGCGCGCTGCAGCTGATCAATTTCTGGCAGGACCTGAGCGTGGACATTCCGCGCGGCCGCCATTACCTCACGGATGCCGATTGCGCGCGCCACGGCGTGGGCCGCGCCGAACTGGCCACGCTGGCCAGCACGCCCGCCAACCGGCAACTGATTGCCGAGAACGCGCGCTGGGCGCGTGAGTGCATGCTGCAAGGCCTGCCGCTGGTCCACCGCCTGCCCGGGCGCGCGGGCTGGGAACTGCGCCTGGTGGTGCAAGGCGGGCTGCGCATTCTCGACAAGGTCGACGCCTTGCAGGGCGCAAGCCTGCACACCCGGCCCAAGCTGGGCAAGGCCGACTGGCTGCGCATGCTGGGCCGCTGCCTGCGGATGTAGCACCCGGACGCCAAGGCCCGGTGCAAAGGCCCTGTCGTGCAGCCTTGGGGCCGGGCTGGCGCACAATCCCCCCTATTACAGGCGCTGGCCTGCGCCCGCGCGCGCCCGGTCTTCGTGCCCGGCTTCGGCGCCCACCACTTTCTTTGCCCATACATGCCTTTTTCCTCCCTCGGCCTTTCCCCGGCCCTTGCCCGCGCCGCCAGTGAACTGGGGTTTGACCAACCCACGCCCATCCAGTCGCAGGCCATTCCCGCCATCGTGCAGGGCCGCGATGTCTGGGCTTCGGCGCGCACCGGATCGGGCAAGACCGCGGCTTTCGCGCTGCCCGCGCTGCTGCAGCACCAGAATCTGACGCTGGGCCAGCAAAGCGGCGGCGCGCGCAGCGTGCACACGCTGGTCGTCGTGCCCACGCGCGAACTCGCGGCCCAGGTCGGCGAAGTGCTGCGCAGTCTGGGCCAGCACCTGTCCCAGCCGCCCAAGATTGCCGTGGTGTTTGGCGGCGTGTCGATCAACCCGCAGATGATGGCGCTGCGCGGCGGTGCCGACATCGTCGTCGCCACGCCAGGCCGGCTGCTCGATCTCGTCGACAACCGCGCCCTGCGTCTGTCGCAGGTGCAGTTGCTGGTGCTCGATGAAGCCGACCGTCTGCTCGACCTGGGCTTTGCCGATGAACTGCAGCGCACGCTGGCCTTGCTGCCCAAGCAGCGCCAGACGCTGTTCGTCTCGGCCACGTTCCCGCAGGAAGTGCAGGCCCTGGCGCAAAGCCTGCTGCGCGACCCGCTTCGCGTGGACATCGCCACCGACGCCGGCGAAAGCCAGGCCATCATCGAGCAGCGCGCCATTGCCGTCGACACCAGCCGGCGCACGCAGCTGCTGCGCCAGATGCTCAAGGACCCGGCCTGGACGCGCGTGCTGGTGTTTGTCGCCACCAAGCACACGGCCAACATCGTTGCCGAAAAGCTCTACAAGAACGGCGTGTTTGCCACCCCTTTCCACGGCGAACTCAGCCAGGGCGCGCGCCAGCAGGTGCTGGAAGAATTCAAGGCCGAGCGCTGGCAGGTGGTGGTCACCACCGACCTGGCCGCGCGCGGCATCGACATCGCGCAATTGCCGGTGGTGGTGAACTACGACCTGCCGCGCTCGGCGGTCGACTATGTGCACCGCATAGGCCGCACCGGCCGCGCCGGCGAAAGCGGCCTGGCCGTGAGCTTTGTCACGCCAGCCAGCGATGCCCACTGGCAGCTGATTGAAAAGCGCCAGCACCTGGCGCTGCCGCGCGAGATCGTCGAAGGTTTCGAGCCCATCGAAGAAATTCCCGCGCCCGTGGCGGGTGCGGCCGACGGCAATGGCGGGGTCAAGGGCAAGCGGCCAAGCAAGAAGGACAAGCTGCGCGCGGCCGCGCAGGGCGCGGCTGACGGCCAGCACGACGCCTCTTGAGGGCCGGCCGTTCGCCCTGAGCCCGTCGAAGGGCACAAGAACCTCCACGCCAAAGACCCATCCGGGAACATGGGAGAATCAGCGCCAATATGAATCCGGCCCAGTACGTACAAGAAAAAGCTGCCGCTTCGGGCAGCAGCTTTTATTACGCCTTTCTTTTCCTGCCCCAGCAGCGGCGCGCGGCCATCACCGCTTTCTATGCGTTCTGCCGGGAGATCGATGATGTCGTGGACGAAGTCAGCGACCCCGGCGTGGCCGCGACCAAGCTGGCCTGGTGGCGCGGCGAAGTCGCCAAGTCCTATGCCGGCGAGCCTTCGCACCCGGTGATGCAGGCACTGATGCCCTGCAGCGCCGAATACGGCATCACGCAGGCACAACTGCTGGCCGTGATCGACGGCTGCCAGATGGACCTGGACCAGACGCGCTACCTCGACTATGTGGGCCTGCAGCGCTACTGCCATCTGGTCGCGGGCGTGGTCGGCGAAGTGGCGGCGCGCATCTTCGGCCAGACCGACGACGCCACCACGGCCTATGCGCACAAGCTGGGCCAGGCGCTGCAGCTCACCAACATCATTCGCGATGTCGGAGAAGATGCGCTGCGCGGGCGCATCTACCTGCCGGTGAGCGAGCTGCAGCAGTTCGATGTCAAGGCGCACGAGGTTCTCAAGCGCCAGTACTCCGAGCGCTTCACCGCGCTGATGCGCTTTCAGGCCGAGCGCGCCCACCGGCTTTACGACGAAGCGCTGGCAATGCTGCCCGAGGCCGACCGGCGCACGCAAAAGCCCGGGCTGATGATGGCCAGCATCTACCGCACGCTGCTGCGCGAGATCGAGCACGAAGACTTCAAGGTGCTGCACCAGCGCATCAAGCTCACGCCGCTGCGCAAGCTCTGGCTGGCGTGGAAGATGCAGGCCCTGGGGCGGATGTGAGCGCGCGCGTCGCCGTCATCGGCGGCGGCTGGGCCGGCATGGCCGCGGCGGTGACGCTGGCCCAGGCGGGACGGCAGGTCACGCTGTTTGAATCGGCCCGGCAATGGGGTGGACGTGCGCGGGCACTCACTCTTGAATCTGGCGAAGGGCCGCTGACGCTGGACAACGGCCAGCATATCCTGATCGGCGCCTACGGCGACTGCCTGGCACTGATGCGCACGGTCGGCGTGGACGTCGAGCGCGCGCTGCAGCGCCTGCCGATGACGTTGCGCTACGCCGACGGCACGGGCCTGGCGTTTCCCGATTGGGCGCCGCCTTTCGATGCGCTGGCCGGCATTCTGGGCGCGCGCGGCTGGAGCTGGCGCGAAAAGCAAGCCTTGCTGGCACGCGCCACGCGCTGGCGGCTGCAGGGCTTTCGCTGTGCCGACGTGGCCAGCGTGGCCGATCTTTGCGCCGGGCTGCCGCTGAAATTGATGGCCGAATTCATCGAGCCGCTGTGTGTTTCCGCACTCAACACGCCGCCTGCGCAATCGAGCGGGGCGGTGTTTCTGCGCGTGCTGCGCGACGCGCTGTTCAGCGGCCGCGGCGGCTCGAATTTTCTGCTGCCCACCTGCGATCTGGGCCGGCTGTTTCCCACCACCGCGGCCGACTGGCTGCAGGCGCGCGGCCATGACCTGCGCCTGGGAG
>JBBKVU010000532.1:0-5996 GCA_037968595.1 Comamonas sp. | reverse complement strand
AGGCACAACGGCACGCGCGCCTGGCTGGCGCGCTCGAGGCCGAGTGCGCCAGCGGCCGAGGCCAGCTGCGTTGCGCCTATGGTGCCCGAGGCGCCCTTGAGCGTATGCGCCAGGCGCGTGGCCAGCGGCCAGTCCGCCTGCTGCAGCGCGTCAGTGACGGTCTGCTCGAAAGCCTCGTATTCGGTCAGGAACATGGCCAACAGGCGGCGGTACAGCCGCCGGTCATTCTGGACTATGCCCAGCGCGATGTCCTGGTCCACGCCGGGCAATTGCGGCAGGGGCGTCAGCGCGTCGTCGGCTGCCGCAGTTTCCCTGGCCCGCGGCTGTGGGCGCGCTGCGCCCGGCGTGATCCACCGGGCCATGCAGGCAAACATGTCGTCCACCTTGATCGGCTTGGAGATATGGTCGACCATGCCGGCCTCGAGCACTTTCTCGCGATCACCGGCCATCGCATTCGCCGTCATGGCGATGATGGGCAGACCGGCGAACTGCGGCAGTGCGCGCAGACGGCGGGTCGCCTCATAGCCGTCCATGACAGGCATCTGGCAATCCATGAGTACCCCATCGAAGCGCGCGTCGGCCAGCAACTGGTCGAGGGCCTCCTGCCCGTTGTTTGCCAGCACGACTTCCATGCCGCCCTGGCTCAGCAGCTCCACGGCCAGCTCCTGATTCAGTTCGTTGTCTTCGACCAGCAGGAGCCGCGCGCCCTTGAGATGCTGCAGATGTGCGGATTGCCCCTGGGCGCGGGATAGCGCGCGGTCGGCAACGATGCGCCCGCGGCCAAGCGCTTCGGCCACGGCTTCCAGCAGCGTCGACGGCGTGATCGGCTTGGTCAGCACGGCATTGACGCGCGCGCCGCAGCTGTGCACCGCCGTCATGGCTTCCTCGCGGCCAAATGCCGTCACCATGATCACGGCTGGCGCCACCGATCCGCTGAGCGACTGCATGCGTCGCACGGTTTCCACCCCGTCCATCCGCGGCATCTTCCAATCCATCAGCACCAGGTTGTAGGCAAGCGCGCGGCGGTCGGCTGCCGCTATCATGCGCAGGCCTTCGTCGCCGTCCCTGGCCATGTCCACTTCCAGGCCGAACTGCCGCGCCATGGTCGAGAGGATCTCGCGCGCCGCGGCATTGTCGTCCACCACCAGCACACGCAGCCCCAGCAGTTCGTTGGCATCGAACATGCGCCGCGGCATGGGCTGGGCCTGCAGGCCGAAATGCGCGTGGAAGTGGAAGGTGGAGCCCTGTCCCACGGCACTGTCGACCCAGATGCGCCCGCCCATCATTTCGACCAGGGTCCGGGAGATCGCCAGGCCCAGGCCGGTGCCGCCGTAGCGTCGCGTAGTCGAGGTGTCCGCCTGGGTGAATGACTGGAACAGCTTTGCGCATTGTTCGGGCGTCATGCCTATGCCCGAGTCCTTGATCCAGAAGTGCAGCTCGACCGCGCCGTGCTGCTGGCCGACCACTTCCATGCCCAGGATGATCTCCCCCTGGTCAGCGAACTTCACGGCATTGCTGCACAGGTTGGCCAGCACCTGGCCCAGGCGCAGCGCGTCGCCGACCAGCGCGGTGGGCACATCGACGGCGGCGCTGAACAGCAGTTCCAGACCCTTGTCTTCGGCCTTCATCCCTATCAGGTTGGCGACATGGTCAAGAACATCTTCCAGCCGGAAATCGACATGCTCCATGGACATCTTTCCGGCTTCGATCTTGGAGAAGTCGAGGATGTCGTTGATGATGCCCAGCAAGCTCTCCGCGGCCCTGTGGACTTTCTCTATGTAGTTGCGCTGTTTGTTGTCGAGCGCCGTCTGCAGGGCCAGATGCGACATGCCTATGATGGCATTCATGGGCGTGCGTATCTCATGGCTCATGTTTGCCAGGAATTCGCTCTTGGCCCGTGTCGCTTCCTCGGCGATCTCGCGCGCCTGGTGCAGTTCATCCTCGGCGCGCCGGCGCTCGGTGACATCACGCACCGATGCGCAGACGCACTCGCCCCGGCCACCGACGTCAGGCAGGCGCGACAGCCCGACCTCGATCGGCAGTTCCACACCGTCCTTGCGCATGCCGTGCAGCCGGCTTTTGCCGGTTCCCATCAACCTCGCGGCCGCACCTGCGCCAAACTTTCCGCGCAAGGCGCCGTGGCTGGGACGCACGGCGTGGGGCACCAGCAGGTCTACGGACATGCCCACCAGCTCGCCGCTGGCATAGCCGAACATGGACTCGACCTGTGGGTTCGCGAGCGTGATCCTGCCGTCGGCGCTCACCACCAGCATGCCATCGGGAGACGACTCGATGATGCTGTGGTACCAGTCCTCCGTGGCCTGGACGGCATCCTTTTGCGCGGCCAGCTCCTGCGCCTGCTGCTCCAGAATCGCCGCCTGTGCCTGCGTTTCCTCGAGCAGCCGCTGGGTGGCCACGTTGCGCTCGAGAATTTCCAGGTTCGCTGCCAGCGCCGGCAGCAGCGCGTCCAGCATCTCCCGGCGTGCGGGCGACAGGGCCTCGAGGCTCGCTATCTCGAGCACCGCCAGCAACTCGTCGCCGCGCTGTATCGGCAGCACGCAAATGCACTTCGGTGTGGCGTCGCCCAGCGCCGAGCCGATGCGCACGTAGTCGGCGGGGGGCTCCATGAGGGTGATGGGGCTGCGCTCCAGCGCACACTGTCCGACCAGACCCTGGCCCAGCTGGATGTACTGCTGCAGAGATTTGCGTTTGCGGTGGGCAAAACCGGTCAGCAGGCGCAGGCGGCGCTGGTTCTTTTCGTAGATGTAGAGAACGCCATGCCCCAGATTCAGCAAGGGAGCGGACAAGGCGAAAAAGCGCTGCGCCAGCTCGACGAAGGACCGGGTCGATTGCAACTCTGCCGAGATTGCGGCCGTGTGGGTCTTGACCCAGCGTTCGACTTCGAGTTCGCGCGCGCCTTGTTGCAGCACGGCCACGGCGCGCGCCAAGGCGCCCAGATCGTTGGTGTGCGAGGTATGGGGCACTTCCTGCTGCAGGTCGCCTGCCGCGATGCGTTCGACGGCGGTGCGCAGCTCGAAGGCCGGCACGCGGATCGAGCGCGCGATCAGCCAGGCAAAGAGGGCGCTGAACAGCCCGCCGATGACCAGCAGTGCGCTGCCATGCAGACGGTTCTGCTGCGCCCGGTCTTGCACCGATTGCAGTGTGGCGCGGGCGCTTTCCTCCTTGGTCGCGGCCACGGCCTCCATGGCTTGCGCGACGGTCTGGCCCATGACGGTGAATTCGCGACTCGCCGCGCGATTGCGCGCTGCGTCGAGCTCCCCTTGTCGCGCCAGCGTGAGCAACTGCGCGACGTTGTTGCGGTAGACCGCGTAATTCTGTTCGAAGGTCAGCAGGTTGCGCCGGTTGTCATCGCGCAGGATGCGCCCGCGCAGCTCGCCGAGTTCACGATTGATATCCTGGTGCGAATGGTCCAGATTCGCCAGCGCCAGGGCTCTGTCGGTCTCGTCGCTGGTGAGCAAGGCATTGCGCAGGTGGCGCCCCATGCTCGCATAGTGGAACTGGATGGCGCGGGCGTTGGAGATGCCCTGCAGGTCCTGTTCATACATGTCCTGGATGTCGTCATTCACCCGGCTCACCGCCTGCATGCCCAGCACGCTGAGTACGACAGCCATAGCCAGGACGACAAAGAAGGCGAAGGCCAGTTTCGCGGTCAGGGATGACCGGTGGTAGTACTGCGCAAGGGCGGCCATGGAACGCATCTTATTGATCTTCGTGTGAGGTTTGCTGTTCTGCGCCACGCCTGCGAAAGGCCTGGTGGCGCCTGCATCCGCGGAGTTTCAGCAGGAGGCGGGGGTGGCCCCGGTCGCCAGTTCGAGGTGGCTGGCCTTGACTGCGATGTCGGTGTCGCTGTCGGCGAACTGCAGTGCAATGCGTCGGAACTCGTCGTTCAGGTCCAGGAATGCATCCAGGATGTCGGGGTCGAAATGCGTGCCCCGGCCCGCGCGCATGATCTCCAGCGCCTTCTCGTGCGACATGCCGGCCTTGTACACCCGTCGGCTGATCAGTGCGTCGTAGACGTCGGCCACCGCCATGATGCGCGCTGAAAGGGGAATGGCTTCGCCCGCCATGCCCAGCGGATAGCCGCTGCCATCCCATTTCTCCTGGTGGCCATAGGCAATCTCCTTGGCGTACTGGAGAAACTCCACGGGCATGCCCAGTTGATCCTCTGCATGCTGTATTGCATCCCGACCAATGGTGGTGTGCGTCTTCATGATTTCGAACTCATGCGGCTCCAGACGCCCGGGCTTGAGCAGGATGCGATCGGGAATGCCGACCTTGCCGATGTCGTGCAGGGGCGCGGACTTGTAGAGCATGTCGATCACGTGGTCGTCGAGCGCCGCACAAAAGCGCGGGTGACTTTTCAGGTGCATTGCCAGCGCCCGCACATAGTGCTGCGTGCGCCGGATGTGGCTGCCGGTCTCGTTGTCGCGGGTCTCGGCCAGCGAGGCCATTGCCAGAATGGTGACGTCCTGGATCGCGGCGAGCTCGCGTGTGCGCTTGCGCACCTCGGTCTGCAGGAACTCGTTCTGATCGCGCAGAAAATCGGCGCCCGCCTTGGCCTGCAACTGGGTGGCGACGCGCGCCAGCACGATGGGTGGATTGATGGGCTTGGTGATGAAGTCGGCAGCGCCCAAGGCCAGTCCTGCGGTCTCATCCTCGGTCGCTGTCATTGCGGTCAGGAAGATGATGGGAATTTCACGCGTGGTGGGCGCCGCCTTGAGCTGGCGGCACACCTCGTGGCCAGACATGCCGGGCATCATCACATCCAGCAGAATCAGGTCGGGCGCCGGAATGGTGCGGGCAATCTGCAAGGCCTTTTCGCCGGTGTTTGCCAACTTGACCCGATAGCGGTCCTTGAGCACGCCGGACAGCACCCATAGGTTGTCGGAAGAGTCATCGACTGCAAGTATCAATGGACGCAAAGGCTCTTCGGAGGGTGGGAGCATCATCTATTCCTTCAAGGCGCAGGCCCCTCGCTGGTGCCACGATCCGCCCCGGTTCGTTACTATCACTTACGCCGTTCCATTTGACAAGCACCTGCGTTCAGGCGCGGATGCGCTGTCACCCTGGGATCAGGCTTGAGCTCCATGGGCTTTTGCGCCCAGGCTCATGCGCCCAGGCTTTTGCGCCAGCCCGGGGCGCGGTGGAGGTCTGTGCCTAGAAGCGGGGCTGCGCAACGGCTGAGATGTGCGACCAAAGAAATTAATTCCATCTGATTTCTAAAGTCGGTGGCAGGTTTCCCGAAAACATTTTGAGTTCTTTCTTCGGCCACCTTCTCTTTCGGGCTTGCCTGTCCTCGTATGCTCCATACCCTTCGCTCAAAGATTCTTGCCATCAGCACCGCCACCGTGGTGGGCGCGCTGGCGATCACCGGTGCGGCCACCTACACCATCACCCGCGCCAGCACCTTCCAGACCCTGGAGCAGGACCTCGACGCCATCACGGCGGGCAACACCATGGCCATAGACCAATGGGTTGCGGCCAAGGCCCAGGCCGTGGAGGCCGCCGCCGCGGCCATAGAGCATGGCGACCCGCGCGAGCTGGCGGCCCACATGGGCAAGGCCAGCGGCTTTCCCATCACCACCGCCGGCTGGCAGGACAAGAGCTTCAAGTCCACCACCCAGACGCCGCCCGATTACGATCCCACGGCACGTCCGTGGTACAAGGCCGCCGTGCAGGCCGGCAAGCTCACGCTCACCAAGCCCTATGGCGACTCGACCACAGGCGTGGCCTATGTGGCCTTTGTCGCGCCCATGCTCAGGAACGGCAAGCTAGAAGGCGTGATCAGCGGCGCCGTGCCGCTCGAGGGCGTGCGCTCCGTGGTATCGGCCATCCGCCCCACGCCCAGCAGCAGCGGGTTTGTGGTCAGCACGGACGGCCAGGTGCTGGCCCATGCCGATGCCCAGTTCCTGCTGAAGCCGGCGACGGAACTGTCGGCCCGGCTCACGCCCGCGGCCCTGGGCGCGCTGGCCACG
>JBBKVU010000531.1:0-3373 GCA_037968595.1 Comamonas sp. | reverse complement strand
GGCCGATGGCACGCGGCTGCTGCTCAACACGTCCACGGAGATTGCCGTGGACTTCAATGCCCAGGCGCGCAGCATCCACCTGCTGGGCGGCGAGATTCTCGTGACCAGCGCGCCCGATCCCTCCCCCCAGCCCCGGCCGCTGCGCGTGGTGACGGCGCACGGCAGCGTGCGCCCCATAGGCACGCGCTTTTCGGTGCGCCGCGCGGGCCGCGATGACTGCAGCCGCGTGGTGGTGTTTGAAGGCGCGGTCGAAGTGCTGGGCCAGGGGCCGGCGACCCGCGTCGACGCGGGCCAACGCCTGGACTTCGGCGAGTCCGCCATGGGCCGGCCCCAGTCGCATGCCGGACTTGCCGACGAAGCCTGGACCCAGGGCATGGTGGTGGCGCGCCGCATGCGCCTGGGCGATCTGGTGGCCGAGCTCGACCGCTACCACCCCGGATTTCTGCGCTGCCACCCCGATGTCGCAAACCTGCGCATTTCGGGCACGTTTCCGGCGCTGGCGCGCGCGCGCAGCCTGCAGCTGCTGGCCGAAACCCTGCCGGTGCAGGTGCGCCAGCGCAGCGCGTACTGGGTGACCGTCGAGCCGATTCGCGCCGACACCTGATGCCTGCGTGATACCTTTTTGCGTTTCGTTCGTCGTGTTCATCAGTACATGACGAAAGGAAAAAATGTCTTCCAAGCCCTCGCCTCGTTTCCAGCCTTCCGCGCTGGCCATTGCCGTGCTGCTGGCCACCAGCGCCCTGCCCAGCGCGTATGCCCAGACCGGCCCCGCGGCCTCGCCGGTGCAGCGCGCCTACGCCATAGAACCCGGCCCGCTCGATGAAGCCTTGCTGCGCCTGTCCACGGCCGCGGGCATGGGCTTGTCGTTCGAGCCTTCGCTGGTCGACGGCCTGCGCAGCCCGGGCCTGCGCGGCAGCTACGGCAACGAGGAAGCGCTGCGCCGCGTGCTGCAGGGCAGCGGGCTCGAAGCGCAGCAGCGCGGCGACGGACTGTTTGTGCTGCGCAAGACTGCCGCGGCGCGCGAAGGCAGCGCCGGTGCGCCTGCAGGCAATGCCGTGACCATGGCCGCGGTGACGGTTTCGGCCCGCGCCGAGCGCAGCGCGACCACCGAAGGCTCGGATTCCTACGCGGTGCGCGCGGTCAGCATCAACAAGGGCACGCAGTCGCTCAAGGACATTCCCCAGTCGATCAGCGTGGTCACGCGCAAGCAGCTCGACGAGCAGGCCATCACCGATCTGCGCGTGGCGATCAACAACGTCACCGGCATGGTGGGTGCGCAGGGCGTGGGTCAGGGCATGGTGCTGTTCGCGCGCGGCTTCGAGATCAACGACTGGCAGTATGACGGCGTGGCGATTCCGCGCAATGCCTACGCCCTGGGCAACTGGGCCACCGAAGGCATGGTGTTCTACGACCGCGTCGAAGTGCTGCGCGGCGCCTCCGGCCTGCTGCAGGGCACGGGCAGCCCGGGCGGCGCTGTCAATCTGGTGCGCAAGCGCGGACAGGCGGAAAAGACCGTTTCGGTCACGGCGCGTGCCGGCTCCTGGGACCGCTACGGCCTGCAGCTGGACGCCGGCGGCCCGCTGAACGACGAAGGCACGCTGCGCGGCCGGCTGGTGGTCGACGAATCACGCGGCCATTCCTTCATCGATCATGTCAACGACCGCACGCGCTCGCTGTATGCGGCGCTCGACTACGACATCAGCGCCGACACCACGCTGGGCATTGGCGTGAGCCATTCGGACAGCAAGTCGCGGCCCATGATCTACGGCGTGCCGCTGCGCGCCGACGGCAGCGACGTGGGCCTGCCACGCTCCACCTACACCGGCGCCTGGTGGAACCGCGCCAACATAGAGCAGACCATGCTGTATGCCGATCTCGACCACCGCTTCAACGCCGACTGGAAGCTCAAGATCGCGGCCGTACACCTGAGCGAAAAGAACACCTCGACCCACCAGCGCATGCATGGCGATGTGGCCGCCGACGGCAGCGGCATGACCTATGCCAACTGGATCACCGATTTCGACTCGGAAAAAGTCGGCCTGGACGCGTATGTGAATGGCAAGTTCGAAGCGCTGGGACTGCGCCACGAGACCACGCTGGGCGCCAACTACTCGAAGTACACCTCGGACGACCTGTTTGCGCGCACCTTCACTCCGGGCGGCAACCTGTTTGCCATCGACCACAACCGCACGGAGCCTACCCTGGCCAGCATGGTCGCGGCGGGCGTCAAGCCTTCGCGCGCGGGCTACGACGTGCAGCAAAAAGGCATCTACGCCAGTCTGCGCACCCGGCTCACCGAGCCGCTGACGGCCATCGTCGGCGCACGCGCGAGCTGGTACGACTCGATCTACAACGACAAGCAGGCCGGCACCAGCACGCTCACCACGGCCTCGCGCGAGATCACGCCCTATGCCGGCCTGGTCTATGCGCTCACGCCGCAATGGTCGGCCTACGGAAGCTATACCGGCGTGTTCGTGCCGCAGTCGGAGCGCACCGCGGCCGGCGCCGTGCTCGAGCCCATCATCGGCAAGAACTACGAGCTGGGCGTCAAGGGCGAGCTGCTCGACGGCCGCGTCAACACTTCGCTGGCGGTGTTCCGCTACGACCACAACAAGCGCGCCGTCAACGACCTCGAAGCCGGCTTTGCCTGCGACGGCTGGTACTGCTCGCGCAACTCGGGCAAGGTGCGCAGCCAGGGCTTTGAAGCCGAGGTCAGCGGCGAAGTGCTGCGCAATCTGCAGCTGATGGCCGGCTACACCTACAACACCACGGAATTCCTCAGCGACCCGACGGAACAGGGCAAGGTGTTCAGCACCGTGACGCCAAAGCACATGCTGCGCGCCTGGGCCTCGTATCGCCTGCCCGGCGAATGGAATCAGCTGACGGTGGCCGGCGGCTTCAACACCCAGAGCCATACGCTGGGCTATGACCGCTCGTTCAAGCTCGCGGGCTTCACCGTGGGCAATCTGCGCCTGTCGTACCAGGCCACGCGCGAACTCAACCTGGCCGTGAACGTCAACAATGTCTTCGACAAGCGCTATGCGCTGCCGGGCTACGTCGGCTACACGGGCGCAACCTATGGCGAGCCGCGCAACGTGATGCTCACGCTGAAGTACACGCCCAAGCTGTGACATCCAGGCTGTGACACGGGTCCGGCATGCCGGCCCCTTTGCGTCAGAAGCGATCGTGCGTGCACTCAGCCCGGCTGCCCATCGAGCCGCGGACGCGACAGAATGGGCCAGTACAGCAGCGCATACAGCCCGAAGCCCAGCGCCCACAGCAGCGAGGAGAGCACCATGGCCTGCAGCGTGAACGCGGGCAGCAGCAGCGGCGCCAGCACGCGCACCAGCGCCGCCGCGGCAATCAGCAGGAA
>JBBKVU010000530.1:0-2839 GCA_037968595.1 Comamonas sp. | reverse complement strand
GCCCAGGCCGCTGCGCCGCACCTTGGGGTTGAAGAACATCCACTGCCAGCCCGGCGGCAGCGCTTCGCCTTCCTGCGGCGCCTGCTCCCAGTCGAGCGTCGCGGCCATGGCCTGCACGGCGTCGGGCGCGATCAGCGCCGCGCTGGTTTCCTCGCGCCCCACCCAGCTTTCGTACGAATCGGTCATTGCGCGCCCTTTCAGGAAATCTTGGCGTCAAACACCGCCGCGGGATAGGGGCGGAAATCGCGCACCAGCTTGAAGCTGCCATCGGGCGCGGCCTGGATGATCCCTTCCTGGCGCGCGCCGCGGTGGTCGTTGGCCATGAAGGTCACCTTGCGCGCGCCGCCTATGTTCTGGTCCTTCAAGGTTTCCATCACATCGACCAGGCTGGCGCGCGTCAGCGGCTTGCCGCTGTCGAGCAGCGCCTTGAAGCCCTTGACGAACAGCGCCGCATTGCTCCAGCCGTTGAGGCCGAACACGCCCACGGGATCGGCGGGATAGAGCTTGCCTACGTTGTCGCGGTAGGCCTTGATGTCGGGGTAGTCGGCCGACACCGGCATCAGCCACGAGGAAAAGTAGACGCCGTTGAGCAGATCGCCGGCCAGCTTGCGCGTGGTCGGGTCGGCGGTGAAGAACGGCGCCATCCACTTGGCTTCGTAGCCTATGCGGTCGGCGGCCTTGAGCGCGGCCGTCAGATTGGCGTTGGAGCCGAAGACAATCACCACATCGGCCTTGGCCTTGGCCAGGCGGCGCACATGCGGCGTGAAGTCGGTATTGCGCACTTCAAATGGAATCGACTCCGCCGCTTCCTTCTTGAGCCCGCCCAGGTGCAGATCGAAGCCGCGCTTTCCCGAACGCCCCAGCTCGTCGTTTTCCCACAGCAGCGCGACGCGGCTGGCCTTGAGATCGGTGAGCGCGTAATCGAGGTTGGACGCCGCCGACCAGCCGTAGTCGGGCAGCAGCGGAAACACCAGGCGCTCGGAAAACAGCGCCGTCGCACCGCCGATCGGGCCTATCACCGGCAGTCCGATCTCCTTGGCATAGGGCAGCACCGCCACCGACTGCGCCGTGCCCACGGGCGCGGCCAGCGCGAAGATCTTGTCTTCCTCCACCATGCGCCGCGTCACGGCCACGCTGCGCGCCGGCTCGTAGCCGTCGTCATAGGTGACGAACTTGATCTTCCAGCCGCCCAGCGCATTGGTCTCGTTGGCCCACTTGAAACAGGCCTCGGCGGCGTGCGTGAGGATGGCATAGAACGGCACCGGGCCCGTGACCGGAGTGAACGCCCCCACCGTGACGGTCTTGCTGGCCTGGTCTATGCCCGGCGACGCCTGCGCCTGCGCCAGCAAGGGCGAGGCGGCGCACGCGCTCAGCGCGCTGGTGGAGAGGAAAGTTCTTCTGCGCATGGTGGAAACCTCCAAAAAAGGGACAGGACTCGGCGGCACGATAATGCATTGTATAAACCAGCCTCAGGAATGAAGCCTAGGGTTTTCATCTAAGAACAGCCGTCAACAGCAAGGCCTCGGAGAAGAAAGTTTTGATTCTTATCAATGGCTTGCACTTTCAATGCAGAGCCTTTTTGAACAAAACAAAAATCCCCGTCTTCCCACAGGAATTTTTATACAATGCATTATCCAGCCTGTCTGACACCTTCATAGACCCTCAGGAGCCCCTGCCCATGTCCACTCCCCCCCTCCAAGGCAAGCGCGTGATCGAGCTCGGCACCATGCTGGCCGCGCCGTTTGCCAGCCACATCCTTTCGCAGCTGGGAGCCGAAGTGATCAAGGTCGAGCCGCCAGCGGGCGACCCGACGCGGGCGCTGGTGCGCGGCGGCCCCAGCGGCACTTTCATTGCCTACAGCCACGGCAAGAAAAGCGCGTGCATAGACCTGACCCAGGCCGAAGGCCGCGCAGCGCTGCGCGCGCTGCTGGCGCACTCGGATGCGCTGGTGCACAACCTCGCGCCCAAGGCCGCGCGCAAGCTGGGAGTGACGCGCGAGGACTGCGCGCGCATCAACCCGCAGCTGGTCTACTGCCATATCAGCGGCTATGCGGCCGGCCCCCAGGCCGATGACCTCGCATCCAATCCCGTGGCCGAAGCCGCGACCGGCGTGATGGAAGGCAATCGCATCGACGGCCGCCCCAGTCGCCTCGGGCCTTCCTACCACGACCAGTTCGCGGGCGCCTATGCGGTGATAGGCGTTCTTGCGTCGATGCTGCAGCAGGCCAGGGACAAGGCCCCGCCCGAGCCCGTGGGAATCGGCCTGTATGAGACCGGCTTGCATGTTGCCGCGCGCGATCTCGTCGGAGTACAGCTCAAGACCCAGCTGCTGGGCCGTGCCGAACGCGAGCCGCACGGCGAGTTCAGCATGCCCGGCTACGGCGCCTATCTCACTGCCGACCAGCGCTGGATCTATCTGCTGATGCTCACCGACGGCCACTGGCTCAAGTTCTGCGAAGCCATGCAGCTGCCCCAGGGCGCAGAGCCGGCGCTTGCCACGCTGCGCATGCGCAAGAAAGCCCGCGAAGAAGTCGAAGCCATGGTCAAGTCGGCGATTGCCGCGCGCAGCTTCGATGAAGTCGTGCCCCGGCTCAAGGCCGCAGGCGTGGGCTGCACCGAAGTGCTGCCGCTAGAGCGCGTGCTGGAAGCCGAGCATGCGCACCAGCCGGGCAAGCTGCGCGCCCTCGAGTACCGTGGCTTGTCATTCGAGGCGCCCGAGTTTCCGCGCATGGCCGGCCGTGGCGGCGAGGTCCGGACTCTGCCGCCGGCCGAGCTGGGGCAGCATACTATCGAGGTGTTGGCCGCCGCGGGCGTGCCGGAGTCGGAGCGCGCCGCGCTG
>JBBKVU010000529.1:0-2561 GCA_037968595.1 Comamonas sp. | reverse complement strand
TGCGGCGCCGCGTTTGGGCTGCGATCGCGAGCGCGCCGTATTCGAGGAAGCTGCCTTCGTCGCACAGGGCGGCCGAACCGCGCGCGAAAACATTGCCGACCTGTGCGACGACGGCAGCTTCATCGAATACGGCGCGCTCGCCATCGCCGCGCAGACGCGCCGGCGCAGCGTCGATGACCTGATCGCCAACACGCCGGCCGACGGCATGGTCACGGGCGTGGCCAGCATCAACGCCGCGCTGTTTGGCGCCGAGCAGTCGCGCGCCGTGGTCATGGCCTATGACGCGACCGTGCTGGCCGGCACCCAGGGGGCGCGCAACCATGCCAAGACCGATCGACTGCTGGCCATCGCGCACCAGTCGCGCCTGCCGGTCGTGCTGTTCGCCGAAGGCGGCGGCGGGCGCCCGGGCGACACCGACATGCCCGTGGTCGCGGGCCTGCATGTGCACACCTTTGCGGCCTATGCGGCGCTGTCGGGGCAGGTGCCGGTGGTGGGCATCACGGCCGGGCGCTGCTTCGCGGGCAATGCCGCGCTGCTGGGCTGCAGCGACGTGATCATTGCCACGCGCGCCAGCAACATCGGCATGGGTGGGCCGGCGATGATAGAAGGCGGCGGCCTGGGCGTGTTCCGCCCCGAGCAGATCGGCCCGAGCAGCGTGCAGCATGCCAATGGCGTGATCGACATCCTGGTCGAGGATGAGGCCGCAGCCGTCGCCGCCGCGCGCCACTACCTGTCGTTCTTCCAGGGCCGGCTCGCGCAGTGGGAGGCGCCCGACAGCCGCGCGCTGCGCCAGGTGGTGCCCGAAAACCGGCTGCGCGTCTACGACACGCGCGCCGCGCTGCGCGGCCTGGTCGATGAAGGCAGCCTGCTGCTGCTGCGCACCGGCTTTGGCATAGGCATCCATACCGCGCTGGCGCGCATCGAAGGCCGGCCCGTGGGACTGCTGGCCAGCAATCCGCTGCATCTGGGCGGCGCCATCGATGCCGACGCGGCCGACAAGGCCGCGCGCTTCATGCAGCTGTGCAATGCGCACCGCATCGCGCTGGTGAGCCTGGTCGATACGCCGGGCTTCATGGTCGGGCCCGAAGTCGAGCAGACCGCCCAGGTGCGCCATGTGAGTCGGCTGTTTGTCGCCGCGGCGAATCTGAGCGTGCCGTTCTTCAGCGTGGTGCTGCGCAAGGGCTACGGCCTGGGCGCGATGGGCATGACGGCCGGCAGCTTTCACGCGCCGCTGTTCAATGTCGCCTGGCCCACGGGCGAGTTCGGCGCCATGGGCCTGGAAGGCGCGGTGCGGCTGGGCTACCGCAAGGAGCTTGAAGCGCTGGCCGCAGGCGCCGAGCGCGATGCCTTGTTCGCGCAGCTGCTGGCCCAGCAGTACGCGCACGGCGAAGCCATGCACATGGCCAGCACGCTGGAAATCGACGCCGTGATCGACCCCGCCGACACGCGGTCCTGGCTGGTGCGCGGGCTGGCGGGAGCGCGCGTGGCGCCCGCGCGCGGGCGCTTTGTCGATACCTGGTGACTACTGGGGGGTGAGCGTCAGCAGCGCGGCGCTGGCCGCGCCCATGGCCAGCAGCAGCTGGCCGTTGTCGTCGGCTTCGAGAATCTCGCCATAGGCCGTGCCCACGGGCCGGCCGTCGCGGCTGCCGTCAAACGTCTGGCCCGCGAGGCGCAGCGGCTCGGAGCTGGTGAGCCGAGTGACCACGGCTTGGCGCAGGCCATGGGGCAGCTGCAGGGCCACCGTGCCCGACATGCTGGCTTCGTGGTTGATCACCGCCACGCGCACGCTCTGATTGCGCGCGTCGCGCACCGCCCAGGCCTTGATCTGCGCGCTGCTTTCCACCTGCATGGGCAGCCACTGGCCTTGCGCTGCCGCGAACTGCGCGAAGAACAGCATGCCGTAGTAGCGTGGCTCGACCGCCGGCGGCGTGGCCGCGGTGTTCCAGATGCCGCCTTGCAGCTGCACGCCTGCCAGGCCGCGCTGGGCGTAGTCAAGCAGCGCGTCGGCGGTGGCAAGCGCGGTCTCGGTGCGCTGGCCCAGCGTGCAGCGCATCCCCCCCTGGGGTGCATGGGAGCGTGGCTCGACGCCAGGGCAATCGCCCGCGCCGCGCGCGCTCTCCAGCGTCACCGTGCCTGCAGGCAGGCCGGCAAAGCGCTTGCGCGCCTGGGCAAGCGTGCGCTTGTCGCCCTCGAAGCGCAGCGACAGCGGACCGCCGCCGTAGTTCTGCAGATTGCGCAGCAACTGGCCATAGCTGGCGTTGGCCGGGCCGGCTGCCGTGTCGCCCATCAGCTGCTGCAACTGGGCCGCGTCGTAGGTCAGGCCCAGAAAGCCCGGGCCAATGCTGTTGCCGCTGGGCTGCTCGCCCATCTGCAAGCGGGCCAGCGGGGCCTCGGCCGGCTGGACTTCGACGCTGACGCTGGCGCTGATAGTCGCGCCGCTGGGTGCGGGGCCGCTGAGCGTATAGGTGGTGGTCTGGGCCGGGCGCACCAGCACGGCGCCAGGCGGGGTGGCCGTGAGGCCGCTCATGCGCAGGCTGTTGCCCAGCGGCGCGTCCCACGAC
>JBBKVU010000528.1:0-4526 GCA_037968595.1 Comamonas sp. | reverse complement strand
TGAGCACTTCGATGCGCTCGCCGAGCACCGTCAGCGCGTCGTCTATGGCCGCGGGAATCGCGCCCTCGATGATGGAGCAGCCCAGCGGGCCGCGCTTGACGACAAACACCGCCGCCGTGCATTCGCGCGCGCGCCGCAGGCTGGCCATCAGGTCGCCTTCGGCGCCGCCGGCAATCATCCACTCCTCTTCGGTGCCTATGATCAGCTCGAACAGTCCGAGCTGCTGCTGCAGATGCGCGCTGACCTGGTCGTTGCCTATGTAGCGGGTCTCGCCGTCGCCCTTGCCGGTGAGGCCCCACAGCACGGGGCGGTAGTCGATGTCGAGCACGCGCACCAGGCCGTGGCGCCCGCCGATCTCCAGCGCCTTGCGGCTCGCGGCGAGCACGCCGGGCGTGCTCAGGTGGGTGCCGGTGATCACCAGGCTGCGACAGCGCGCCAGGAAATCCTCATCGATATCGTCTGCCGACAAGGCCATGTCGGCGCAGTTCTCGCGCGCAAACAGCAGCGGGAACGTATCCTGGTCCTTGATGCCCAGCAGCACCATGGCCGTGAGGCGTTCGGCGTCGACCTTCACCTGGCTCACATCGCAGCCTTCGCGCTGCAGCGTGGCGCACAGGAAGCGGCCGTTCTGCTCGTTGCCCACGCGCGAGATCATTGCCGAGCGCATTCCCAGGCGGGCCGTGCCGAAGGCGATGTTCGCGGACGAGCCGCCGAGGTATTTGGAAAAGCTGCTTGCCGCCTCGAGGCTGCAGCCGATCTGCTGGGCATAGAGGTCGACGGCCAGGCGCCCGAGGCAGGCGACGTCAAAGGGGCGGTCGGCGGGAAAAGGCAGCGTGCTCATGGTTTCCTTGTTGGTCACATCGGCAGCGCGCAGGCCCCGCCGGATAATCTTCGCCAGCGGATGATAATCCGATATAGAAAATATTTTCTAAATTTATGAAAAATAGAACAAGCTCCCAGGAAACGCCGCCCCCATCCCAATCCCCTGCGGGGTTTGCGGATACACAGGCTTTCCTGGCGGTGGTGCAGGCGCAGTTCGACGGCCTGAGCCGCCAGCTCAAGGCGATTGCACGCCATGTCGAGATGCACCGCGACCGGCTGGTGCTTGACGGCGTGCAGGCCACGGCCGAGGCCTGCGGCGTACAGCCTTCGGCGGTGGTGCGCTTTGCCAAGCACTTCGGCTTCAGCGGCTACTCCGAGCTGCAGGCGCTGTTTCGCGCCGACGCCGAGCGCCAGCTCGCGCCCAACCGCGGCTACCAGGAGCGCATCCGCGGGCTGATCGTTCCCGGCGCGCAGACGCTGGCCGTGGGCCAGCTGGCGCGCGAAGTCATAGAGCGCAGCGTCGACAGCCTGCAGGCCCTGCAGCGCCAGCTGCCCGACGACCGCTTCGAGGCCGGCGTCGATCTGATGGTGCAGGCGCCGGCGATCTGGCTGGCGGCCTCACGGCGCGCCTTCCCGGTAGGCGCCTATCTGGCCTATGCGCTGCAGCACACGGGCAAGGCCGTGCACTGGCTCAACGGCCTGGGCGCGATGCAGCAGCTCGAATTGCGCGCGCTGCGCCCCGGCGATGTGATGCTGGCGGTGTCGTTCGCGCCCTATGCGCAGGAGACGCTGGAGATGGCCCAGGCCGCCGTGGCCCGCGGCGCGCAGCTGATCGCCATCACCGACAGCCAGCTGAGCCCGCTGGCCGCCCAGGCCAGCGTGGTGCTGATTGCCCAGGACGGCGCGACCTTTGGTTTCCGTTCGCTCACGAGCACGCTGGCGCTGGCGCAGTCGTTGTTTCTGGGTCTGGCTTACCGGCTCGAACTGGCTTATGAGGCGCCGGTGGCCACGGACTGAGGCAAGGCCTGAGGCTGCGCCTGGGCCGAAGCCGGCAGCCCGAACACGCGGTCGAACGCCCAGTTGAACGCAAAGGTGTAGACCAGGAAGAACAGCAGCAGGCCCAGGTCCATCAGGAAGGCCTGCCAGAGGCTCACGCCGAACCACCAGGCAAACAGCGGCACCAGCATCACCACCAGGCCGCCTTCCATGCCCAGCGCATGCGCGGCGCGGCGTGCAAAGCCCCGGCCACGCTGCGCCTGGCGCGCTTCCCAGCGCTCGAACAGGCCGTTCCAGACCACGTTCCAGGCCACGGCAATGGCCGAAGTGATGACCGCAACAATGCTCGAATGGGCAGCGCTTTCGCCGGTCAGGGCGGAGAGGCCGTAAGACGTTGCGGCAATGGCAAACAACTCAAACAGGGTGACATAGACAACGCGCCGCCAGGGGCCCTGCAGTTCGCGTTTCGGAGAAGAAATATTCAAAGACATGCTGCGAATTTATATGGATTCGCCTGACAGTAAAAGTCAGGTTATTTCAATATTTCTGATACATCCCGCCCTGAGCTTGGCGTTTCCGGTGCGGCGGCGCCTTCAGGCCGCGACCTGAGCGGCCGCCAGCTGGGCCGAAGCCGGCAGACCGAAAATCCGGTCGAACGTCCAGTTGAAGACAAAGGTGTAGACGAGAAAGTACAGCAGCAGCCACAGGTCCATGATGAAGGCCTGCCACAGGCCCACGTCGAACCACCAGGCAAACAACGGCACCAGCATCACCACCAGTCCGCCTTCCATGCCCAACGCATGGACGATGCGCCGCCACAGGCTGCGCCCGCGCTGCGCCTGGCGCGCTTCCCAGCGTTCGAACAGGCTGTTCCAGATCACGTTCCAGGCCACGGCGATGGCGGCGGTCACCGTGGCGATGACCGTCGAGTGCGACGCGCTCTCGCCGGTCATCGCCGACAGGCCGAAGGATGTCGCGGCCACGGCAAAAATCTCGTAGAGCGTGACATAGGCCACCCGGCGCCATGGGCCTTGCAGTCGGAGTTTGGAAGAAGAAGCCGTCAAAGACATGGTGTTCATTTGTATTTATTTGATATTTAAAGTTAAGTTATTTCAGTTTTTTTGATAGATTAAGCGATGGCTTTTTCCTCCGACAACGTTCACGTCTTTCTTGCCGTGCTCGATCACGGCTCTTTCTCTGCTGCGGCGCGCGCGCTCTCGCGCGTGCCTTCGGCCGTGAGCATGGCCATTGCCCATCTCGAAGCCGAGCTGCAACTCAATCTGTTCGACCGCACAGGCCGCGAACCGCAGCCCACGACCAGTGCGCGTGCGCTCGAGCCCCAGGCACGACTGCTGGCCGCGCAGCTGCAGCAACTCAACGGCCAGGCGCTGGCGTTGACTCAGGGGCTGGAGCAGCGGCTGAGCATTGCCATCGCGCCCGAACTGCTGGCGTCGCGCTGGACCGCAGCCCTGGCCGCACTGGCCCAGGCCCACCCATTGCTGGAAGTCGAAGTGCTGGCCGCGCCCCAGGAAGATGCGCTGGCCCTGCTGCACACCGGTCGCGCACAGCTGGCGCTGGTCTTCGAACGCACCAGCCTCGACGGGCGCGAAGGCTTTCAGGAAGTGGGCAGCGACACGCTGATTGCGGTCATGGCGCCCCACCACCCGGTGCTTGAAGCGGCGCGCGCACAGGCCGCAATGCAGCAGCCGACCGGTCAGGCCAGGGCAGCGCTGTCACTGAGTGAAGAACATCTGAAAACGACACGCCAGATCGTGGTTGCAAGCCGCGACCTGGGTCAGACCGATGCACGTTTCGTCTATGCGCGCCATATCTGGCGCACCGACAACCATCTGGCTGCCTTGGGGCTGATAGAGGCCGGTCTGGGCTGGGGCTGGCAACCGCGTTCGCTGGTCGAGCCGCGGATACAGGCCGGTACGCTGGTTGAGATGCCTTTTTCCAACCTCAGCAACGGCTTGCGCCTGTGGGTGGATGTGGTCTGGTCCAAGCAGCGACCCATGGGTCTGGGCGCACAGCTGTTTGTGCAATCCATGGCGCAGCAGATGGCCGCGCATTGATCTGGCAAGCCTTCCATTGTAGTGCGCTGCAACTTTCATAGCAGGCACAAGGGCTTAGAGCTGCAGCCAGGCTTCGCCAATGCCGTCAAAGCCGACATGCACCAGGTCACCGGCCTGGGCCCGCGCCAGGCCGACCCAGCTGCCCGTCGTGACCACCGTGCCCGCACTGAGCGTGCCGTAGGCCAGGGTCGCATGGCGCAGCCAGTCGGCCAGCAGCCAGGCCGGATCTCCCAGCGAATGGGTGCCGGTGTGGGCGCTGGTTTCTCCCGTGCCGATGCGCAGCCGGCAGACCTGGCGCGACCAGTCGGGCGCGGCGCCCGCCAAATCACAAGCCTGCCAGTCACCGAGCACCAGGGCGCCATGGCACAGCTGGTCTGCCATGAGCAGCTGCGGCGGCGCGGCAAACTGCTGCTGCCAGCGCGATTCGACGACTTCGATGCTCACGGCCATGGCATCGATCAGTTCCGCGCCTTCGCCCGCTGACAGTTGCCAGGCCTGCGCAACCGACACCTCCCGTCCCAGGCGCAGCGCGATTTCGGCTTCGATGCCGCGCGTGTGCAAAGGCCAGCCCCCGGCCTGTGCCGGGCTGGGCCAGACGCCGGCCGGCGGCAGCGGCGCATGCGTCAGCGCCGC
>JBBKVU010000527.1:0-3440 GCA_037968595.1 Comamonas sp. | reverse complement strand
CATAGCTGACCGTCCACGGGCCTATGCCCTTGATCGCCAGCAGGGCCTGGGTGATCTGCGCGGCCGGCAGCTGCGGCGCCGCCGCCCATTCATCGAGCGGCAAGTCGCCCGCCTCGACGGCGGCGCAGACCGCCAGAAGACTCTGGGCCTTGGCCTGCGACAGCCCGGCAGCGCGCAGGCGCTCCAGGCCCAGCGCCAGCACCTGATCGGCATGGGGATGGCAATACAGTCCGCTGGCATGGCGCAGGTCGGCCGCGGCGGTGTCGCTGCGCCGGCGATTGATTGCCGCGGCCACGCTGATCTGCTGGCCCATGATGGCCCAGGCCAGCGCCTCGAACGGCGTTCCCGCCAGCGGCACGCGCAGACCCGACTGGCGCAGCAGCACCGGTCCCAATCCCGGATGGCCGGCAAACTGCGCCTCGAACGCCGCGATGTCCTGCGTCAGTCCCAGCATGCGTCGCACCAGCGGCAGTGTCTCCTGCGCCGCCAGGGCCTGGTTGCCTTGCGCCATCTGCCACTGCACCCGGGCCAGGCCAGGAGCGAAATCTATCTGCAGGCAGACCGGCTGGCCACGCCACCAGAGGCCTTTGCGCAGCCGGCCCGGCCCGACCTGCTCGGCCAGCGCCTCGCGATCGCGCGCATGAAAGGCCAGGATGTCGTTGGCGCGGAAATCCGGCGGCAGCGCCAGTTGCGCGGGCGGGAAAACAGAGTCCATGCATTGCTTTCAGAAAATAAGGTCCGGCGGGAAAGCCATGGGGCCACCTGCGGCGCGCGCGGCCTATGATGTGAGCGACTGTTTATTGTCCCGCTTCCATGACCGCACACACCCCTCCCCCCGCTCCCGAAGCCATCGTGCAGCAAGAGCGCGCCCAACTCGACTTCAGCCAGAGCATGAGCTATGGCGACTATCTGCAGCTCGATCAGATTCTCACGGCGCAAAAGCCGCTGTCGCCCGACCACAACGAGATGCTGTTCATCATCCAGCACCAGACCAGCGAGCTGTGGATGAAGCTGATGCTGCATGAACTGCACGCGGCGATTGCCCATGTGGCCAGCGACGAGCTGCCCAAGGCATTCAAGATGCTGGCGCGCGTGTCGCGCATCATGGAGCAGCTGGTCCATGCCTGGGACGTGCTCGCCACCATGACGCCGCCCGAGTACAGCGCCATCCGCCCCTATCTCGCGCAGTCCAGTGGCTTCCAGAGCTATCAATACCGCTGCATTGAATTCTCGCTGGGCAACAAGAACGCCGCCATGCTCAAGCCGCACGCCCACCGGCCCGAACTGCTGGCCGAAGTCGAAGCCGCCTACCGCGCGCCTTCGCTGTATGACCAAGCCCTGCGCCTGCTGGCGCGCCGTGGCATCGCCGTGCCGGCCAGCCACCTCGAACGCGACTGGACCCAGCCCTACGCCGCCGATGACGGCGTCGAGCAGGCCTGGCTCACGGTCTATCGCGATCCCGCCACCTACTGGGACCTGTACCAGCTGGGCGAGGAACTCACCGACCTCGAAGACGCCTTCCGGCTCTGGCGTTTCCGCCATGTGACCACGGTCGAGCGCGTGATCGGCTTCAAGCGCGGCACCGGCGGCACGGGTGGCGTGAGCTATCTGCGCAAGATGCTTGACGTGGTGCTGTTTCCCGAAATCTGGACGCTGCGCACCGCGCTCTGAATCCAGACCCCGGGTTTTACCTAGGACCGCCAGCGCCGCTGGCGACACGCGCCGCCGCCCGCGCAAGCTAGGCTAGGCCATGAGGAAAACCGCGCCGTGAACCTGCCCCAGACACCGACCCCAGCCGCTGGCTTGCCCGATGCCGGCGGCGCCCCCCTGTCCTCGCACTCGGCCTGGGTCATGCTGCTGGCACTGATCAGCGGCTTTTCGCTGAGCCAGGCCTATCGCACGGTCACCGCCATCATTGCCGTGGCCCTGCAGGCCGACTTCGGACTGTCTGCCTCGTCGCTGGGGCTGTTTGCCGGCCTGTTCGCCTTGACGTTCGGCGCGGTGCAGTTGTTCATGGGCGTGGGCATAGACCTCTACGGCGTGCGCCGCACGGTGCTGGTGGCCGCGCCGCTGAGCATTCTGGGTGCTGGCCTCTCGGCCTGGTCGCCAAGCTACGGCTGGCTGCTTGCCGGCCAGGCGCTGATCGGACTGGGCTGCGCGCCCGCCTTTCTGGCCTGCACGGTGTTCATCGCGCGCCATTTCGCGGCGTCGAAGTTTGCCGCGGTCTCGGGCATGAGCCTGGGGCTGGGCGGCATAGGCATGCTGTTCACCGGCTCACCGCTGGCCTGGCTGGTCGAGCACTATGGCTGGCGCAGCGGATTTGCCGTGCTGGGACTGCTGTCGGTGCTGTCGTGGCTGCTGATTGCCTGGAAAGTCCATGAGCCCGCGCGCAGCGCGAGCGCCGCGCCGCGCCAGAGCTGGCTGGCGGCGACGCGCGAATTCGGCGTGCTGATGACCCACCCCTACAGCTGGGGCATCCTGGCCATGGCGCTGGTGACCTATGCATCCTTTCTCACGCTGCGCGGCCTGTGGCTGGGTCCCCTGCTGATGGAGCGCCAGGGCTGGTCCCTGGTCGCCAGCGGTCACCTGGCCCTGGTGGTGTCGCTGATCTCGCTGGTCAGCCCCGGCCTGTTCGGTCGCATGGACCCGGGCCCGCTGCGCCGGCGCCGCCTGCTGGTAACGACCACCATGACCATGGCCCTGCTGTACGCGGCGCTGGGTCTGCTGCACACCGGCTGGCTCAATGTGGCGCTGATCATCGTGATTGTCATCGTCTCCGGCGGCTCGGCGCTGCAGTATGCGCATGTGCGCTCCTCCTACCCGCCCGAAGCCACGGGGCGGGCGATGGCACTGCTCACCATGGCCATGTTCCTCGGCGCCGCGCTGATGCAATGGCTTACCGGGCTGATGGCATCGTGGGCCACGCGCTATGGCTTCGATCCGTTTGCCGCGGTGATGCTGGGCATTGCCCTCCTGCTGTGCCTGGGCGCCACGGCCTTCCAGATGCTGCCGGTGTCGGAGCGTCTACAGCGAACTGGCGCTTGAGCCGTCGCCGCGGTAGAGCCAGGGCAAGTCCATCACGCGCGCGCCCAGCAGCTTCAGCGCGGCATCGCGCCCCCAGCGCACCGGACCGGTGGCGTGGAAGATGCGGCCGTTGCGCTGCGAGCGCGCCTGCACCCGCGCGTTGCGCTGCCAGCGGTTGAGCGCATAGCGCCGCAGCCGCAACCCCACATCGAGGTCGTGCATGGACAGCGCACGCTGCAGTTCGGCCGCGTCCTCGATGGCCATGCCCGCGCCCTGGGCCAGATAAGGCCGCATGGGGTGGCTGGCATCCCCCAGCAAAGCCACCAGGCCGCGCGCCATTTCGGCCGCGCAGCGCAGCGGCGGGCGGTCGACCAGCGGCCACAGTCGCCAGCCCGCGCGCGGCACGCTGCGCACCA
>JBBKVU010000526.1:0-5264 GCA_037968595.1 Comamonas sp. | reverse complement strand
CCCATGATTCGCGGCCTGGGCACGCCGCAGCCGCGCCGCGCGCAGCGCTGCCTGCATGATTTCCAGGTGCGTGCCGCAGCGGCACAGGTTGTGATGCAGCTCATTGCGCAGCTGCTCTTCGCTGGGGTCGGGGTTGCGGCGCAGCAGCGCTTCGACGGTCATGATCATGCCGTTGAGGCAGTAGCCGCATTGGGCGGCCTGGCAGTCGATGAAGGCCTGCTGCGTGGGGCCGGGCCGGGCGCGCGTGCCCAGGCCTTCGAGGGTCGTGACTTCGCGGCCTTGCGCGGCGCGCACCGGAATCACGCAGGAGCGCGCGGCCACGCCGTCGATCAGCACCGTGCAGGCGCCACATTCTCCCAGTCCGCAGCCGTACTTGGGGCCGTTGAGCTCCAGATCATTGCGCAGCACATGCAGCAGCGCCGTCTCGGGTGTTGCCGGCGTCACGCAGTCGCGGCCGTTGACGCGCAAATGCACAGGACTGGAAGAAGAGATGGTGGCCATGCTGGAAATGCTGTGGTTCGTAGGTGGGCGCCGGGGCGGTCAGGCCGCGATCTTCACCTTGGGATCCACCAGGGGGATGTTGAACACGTCGTAACCGAAGCACCAAGCAGGGTCTTCATTCGTGCGCAGCCAGGTGTTGTCGTGCGAAATGCGCTGCACCTTGCTGGCGCGCTCGCTGCGGTTGGCCTCGTAAAGCGCGAACGCGAGTTCATGGTTGTGGGCGCCGACCTCCTTGAGGCAGCGCGCGAGCATGGCGCCGTCCTCGATGGCCATTGCCGCGCCCTGGGCCATGTGCGGCTTCATCGGGTGGCAGGCGTCGCCGAGCAGCACCAGGCGGCCACGGCTCCACAGCGGCAGCGGATCGCGCTCCAGCAGCGACCACTTGGTGACTTCGACGGTGGCGTCGATCAGCGCCTGCACGGTGGGATGCCAGCCGTCGAACGTGGCGCGCATCTCTTCCTTGCTGCTGGGCAGCCAGCGGTCGTTGAGATCCCACTGCTCGACGGGAACGCCGGTCACGTAGTAGAGCTCGTCGGCCTTGCCGGTGACGAAGTAGGTCATCATGTGGCGGTCTTCGCTCCACCATTTGACGCAGGCGTCGAACGGCAGCATGCCGGCCTTGACTTCGGGCGTGGGAAACACTGCGCGGTGGGCCAGATAGCCGGCGTACTTGGGCGGCTCCACGCCCAGCAGTTCTTCGCGGATGCGCGAGTTCACGCCGTCGGCGCCAATCACGATGTCGGCCTCTTCGGTCGTGCCGTCGGCAAAGTGCATCACCACCAGGTCGCCGCGGTCCTCGACCCGGGTCAGGCTCTTGCCATAGGCCATCACGCTGTCGGGCAGGGTGTCGATCAGCAGCGCGTGGAAGTCGCCGCGGTGCACCGTCAGGTACGAGGCGCCGTAGTTCCTGACCGCGAATTCGCCCAGCGGAATCTGCGCCATCACATCGCCGGTCTGCCAATGGCGGCTGTACCAGTAGTCGGGGTGCGAGCCCTGGGCGTTGAGCGCGTCTTCAATGCCTATGCGGCGCAGGATCTTCATCACGTTGGGCCCGACATGGATGCCCGCGCCCAGGCGCGAGAAGCTCGGCGACTGCTCATAGACGCGGACATTGAAGCCCTCCTGGAGCAGCAGCTTGGCGGCGGCGGCGCCGCCGAGGCCGGCGCCGACCACAGCGATACGGGGGGATTGAGACACTTGAGAACTCCTTGCTGAAATGAGAGAGAGGGGCATGCGGCCTTGGCCGGTCATTGCCCTGGTTGAGCAGTTTCCATGCCAGCCTGTAAAAAGCTTTATTGCGTGTGTACGCTCTATTTTTTGACGAAGATCAATGCACCAAGGAGAGGATTTCTACCTAGTCCTTTCGATTTAATGGTGCATATACGCACCAAATCAACGATTTTTTCTTGCGCAAGCAGTTTTTGGCCTGGGCACGGGTTTTGCACTATTGAGCGTATACGCTTTATTAAGTAGTATCTTTTCATCTATCCCTGAAAGCCAAGACCATGACCAAGACCTTCCGTATCGGCCAGATCGTTCCCAGCTCCAACACCACCATGGAGACCGAAGTGCCGGCCATGCTGCAAGCGCATTCCGTGCTGCGCCCGCAGGACCGCTTCACTTTCCATTCGAGCCGCATGCGCATGAAGAAGGTGGTCAAGGAAGAGCTGGCGGCGATGGACGCCGAAAGCGACCGCTGTGCGCTGGAACTCAGCGATGCGCGCGTCGACGTGCTGGGCTATGCCTGTCTGGTGGCGATCATGGCCATGGGCCACGGCTACCACCGCGTGTCGCAAAAGCGCTTGACCGAATGCACGGCGACCAATGGCGCGACCGCACCGGTGATCACCAGCGCCGGCGCGCTGGTCGAGGCGCTCAAGGTCATGAAGGCCAAGAAGATCGCCCTGGTCGCGCCCTACATGCTGCCGTTGACCCAGTTGGTACGCGACTACATCGCCGCCGAAGGCTTTGAAATCGTCGACTGGCGCGCGCTGGAAATTCCCGACAACCTCGATGTCGGCCGCCACGATCCCGCGAAGCTTCCGGCCATCGTTGCCGGCATGAACTACGCCGATGCCGATGTGATCGTGCTGTCGGCCTGCGTGCAGATGCCTTCGCTGCCGGCCGTGGCCCAGGTCGAGGCCGAGACCGGCAAGCCGGTGCTCACGGCATCGATTGCCACGACCTACGCCATCCTCAAGGAACTGGGCCTGGATCCTGTCGTTCCGGGCGCGGGCGCGCTGCTGTCGGGCGCCTACCCCTACGACAAGGCCTGAAACCGCGGCCGCCCGGCACGGGCGGCTTTCCCGCCATAGACCACCAGCGTTCCACATCCATGTCCACCACCACTTCCAGCACTTATCTCTACGGCGGCCAGGTCCAGGCCAACGGCATTCGCCAACACTATCTGCGCTACGGCGGCAGCGCGGGGGCGCGCGCCGAGCGCGACGCCGTGATCCTGATCCCCGGCATCACCAGCCCGGCCGTGACCTGGGGCTTTGTCGCCGAACACCTGGGCCGCCAGTTCGATACCTATGTGCTTGACGTGCGCGGCCGCGGCCTGTCGTCGTCGGGTCCCGGCCTGGACTACGGTCTGGACGCCCAGGCGGCCGACGTCAATGCCTTTGCCCAGGCGCTGGGCCTGAAGCGCTATGCGCTGATGGGGCATTCGATGGGTGGGCGCATCGCGGTGCGCGCCGCGCGCGCCCAGCCGCAAGGACTGACGCGGCTGGTGATCGTCGATCCGCCGGTCTCTGGCCCGGGCCGGCGCGCCTATCCCGCGGCCTTGCCCTGGTATGTGGATTCGATTCGCCAGGCCACGCTGGGAATGAACGCCGAACAGATGCGCGCTTTCTGCCCGACCTGGACGGAAGAGCAGCGCCAGCTGCGCGCCCAGTGGCTGCACACCTGCCACGAGCCGGCCATCGTGCGCAGCTTCGAGGACTTCGGCCGCGACGACATCCATGCCGATCTGCCCCACCTGGCCCAGCCCTTGCTGCTGGTCACGGCCGAGCGCGGCGATGTGGTGCGCGATGCCGACGTTGCCGAATGGCAGGGCCTGGCGCCGCAGACCGCGCATGTGCGCGTTCCCGGTGCGGGCCACATGATTCCCTGGGACAACGAGGCCGGCTTCTACGCCGCGCTGGGCGACTTCCTCGGCGCGCGCGTCGACTGAAGTCGCCGCCATGTCCCTTTCCTTCACTCTGCACATGCCAAGGAGCACGCCATGTCCGTCAGCGATATCGATCTGATCCACGCCTGGAAGCAGGTGCTGACGCTGTCCCGGCTCGAGCCCGGCCAGATCGTCACGGTGCTCACCGGCGCCGACACCCACCCGCAGACGCTGCGCTGCGCGATTGCCGCGTCAAGCGAAATGGGCGCGCGCGTCAACCGGCTCGACCTTCCGCCCGTCAACGCCGAGAAGTCGCTCAGCCGTGACGCGCTGGCCTATCTGGGCACCACGCCGCTCACCGGCAACCCGGCGGCGATCGCCGCGCTCAAGGCCAGCGATCTGGTGCTCGACCTGATGACGCTGCTGTTCTCGCCCGAACAGCACGACATCCTGCAGTCGGGCACCAAGATACTGCTGGCCATAGAGCCGCCCGAAGTGCTGTGCCGTCTCGTGCCCACGGCCGCCGACCGCACGCGCGTGCAGGCCGCGGCGCAGCGCATCGCGGCTTCGCGCCAGATGCATATCACCTCCAAAGCCGGCACCGACCTGCGCTGCCAGCTGGGCAATTTTCCGGCGATCAGCGAATACGGCTTCGTCGACGAGCCCGGGCGCTGGGACCACTGGCCCAGCGGCTTTGTGCTGACCTGGCCCAGCGAAGGTGAAAGCAACGGCCGCGTGGTGCTGGACCGCGGCGACATCCTGCTGCCGCTCAAGGACTATGTGACCGAGCCCATCGAGCTGGTGATAGAGAAGGGCTTTGTGACGCGCATCAGCGGCGGACTGCAGGCCGAGATCCTCAAGGAATACATGGCCTCGTACGAGGACCCCGAAGCCTATGCGGTCTCGCATGTGGGCTGGGGTCTGCAGCCGCGCGCCCAGTGGTCGATGCTGGCGCACTACAACAAGGAAACGCATATCGGCATGGACGCGCGCGCCTTCGAAGGCAACTTCCTCTGGTCCATGGGGCCGAACAACGAAGCCGGCGGCAGCCGCACCACGGCCTGCCATATCGACATTCCCATGCGCCACTGCAGTGTGGCGCTCGACGGCCAGGCCATGGTGATCGATGGCGTGGTACAGGATGAACCAGGACTGGCGCGCGCCGCGCGCCGCAAGGAGATCGCATGACAGAGCAACTGATTCCCACCCAAGGCGTGAGCGGAGATATCTCCGCCTATGCGCGCCAGGGCTTTGGCACGCCGCTGCCGCTGAAAGCCCCGTTCGGCCTGCTGATCATCGACTTCGTCAACGGCTTTGCCGACTCGGCGGTGTTTGGCGGTGGCAACATTCCTGAAGCCATAGCTCAGACGCGCGATCTGCTGGCGCATGCGCGTGCCCAGGGCTGGCCCGTGGCGCACAGCCGCATCGTGTTTTCCGACGACGATGCCGACAGCAATGTCTTCTGCCTCAAGGTGCCCGGCATGCTGACGCTCAAGGAGGACAGCCCGGCCAGCGCCATCGTGGCCGAGCTCGCTCCGGCTGCGGGGGAGTACGTGGTGCGCAAGAGCACGCCGTCGGCGTTCTTCGGCACCATGCTCGCGCCCTGGCTGGCCCAGCGCGTCGGTTTCGGCAATCGCCTGGGCCAGCGGCA
>JBBKVU010000525.1:0-12044 GCA_037968595.1 Comamonas sp. | reverse complement strand
GGCCGCCCGGACGCCTGGATCTTTACCTCGGCGACGCTGGGCGACGACGCGCAGCTGAGCTGGTTCACCGAGCCCTGCGGCCTGCGCGACGCGCGCGTGCTGCGCGTCGACAGCCCGTTTGACTATGCGCAGCAGGCCGCCATGTACGTGCCCGCCGAGTTTCCCGCGCCGGGCACGCCGGCGCACAGCGCCGAAGTCGCGGCGCTGGTGCAGCGCTCGGCCGAAGTGCTTGGCGGGCGCACGCTGGTGCTGACCACGACCACCAAGGCCTTGCAGCTCATAGGCGCGGCATTGCAGGCGCAGTTCGGGCTGTTTTCAGAGGTGGAAGTGCTGGTCCAGGGCCAGGCGCCAAAACAGCTGCTGCTGGAGCGCTTTCGCGCTGGCTCCGAGGGCGGCGGCAAGGGCTGCATCCTGGTGGCCTCGGCGACGTTCTGGGAGGGGGTGGACATGCCCGGCGATGCGCTCGAGCTGGTGGTCATCGACAAGCTGCCGTTTCCGCCGCCCGACGATCCGCTGGTCGAGGCGCGCTCCCAGCAGCTCGAAGCCGTGGGGCGCAGCGCGTTTCGCGACTACATGCTACCCGAGGCGGCAATGGCCTTGAAGCAGGGCGCGGGACGGTTGATACGGCGTGAAACCGACCAGGGCGTGCTGGTCGTGGCCGACACCCGCCTGGTTGCCAAGCCCTACGGCCGGCGGCTGCTGGCGGCCCTGCCGCCCATGCGCCGGCTGAAAACTGCTGCGGACTACGAAGCGGCGCTGGCAGCGCTGGCGCTTACCAGAACTTCCACCAGGGATTCGACTTAGGCGCGACGCCGGCCGTGCTGCCTGCGGGGAAGGTGGTGTCGAGCACGCGCTGGCTGTCGTCGCGCAGCTGGGTCATGCCCAGCGCGTCATACGACTTGATCAGGATCTGCAGCGCCTCGCGCACCGCGGGCACGCCTTCGTATTCGGCCAGCGCGGTCTGGGCGCGGCCGATGGCGGCCACATAGGCGCCGCGCTCGTAGTAGTAGCGCGCGACATGCACCTCATACTGGGCCAGCGAGTTGACGATATAGGTCATGCGCTGGCGCGAATCGTTGGCGTACTTGGACTCGGGAAAGCGCGTCACCACGGCGCGGAATGACTCGTACGAATCCTTGGCCGCCTGCTGATCGCGCTCGGAAAGGTCCTGGCGCGACAGCCAGGCAAACATGCCCAGGTTGTCGTTGAAGTTCACCAGGCCCTTGAGGTAGAGCGCGTAATCGGTGGCCGGGCTGGCCGGGTGCAGCTTGAGGAAGCGGTCCAGCGTGGCCTGGGCCTGGGCCTTTTCACCGGCCTTGTACTGGGCATAGGCTTTCTCCAGCTGGGCCTGCTGGGCCAGCGGCGTGCCCGCGGCGCGGCCTTCGAGCTTCTCGAACAGCGGCACGGCCTTGTCGAACGCACCGGCCGAGACCTCGTCGCGGGCTTCGGTGTAGATCCGGTCGGGAGTCCACTTGGCCGTTGGGTCTTCCTGGGTGCTGGAACAAGCCGCCAGCAAGCCCGCAGCGAGCACGGCAGGAAGAAGAGGCGAGGACAAACGCAGCATGGCAGGAAGCTTTCTGGCAATAAAGGGCAGGCTGGAGCGTTTTCGCACTGAGTGATCCGTTCACCCTGAGCCTGTCGAAGGGTGCGCCACGGCAGGCACTGAAAAGAAAACGCGCTAGAAACCCCATTGTAATAGCCGCAAAGGCCCGCGCCGCGCGGGGCCTGCGGGTGCCCGCTTTGTGCTGCGGGCCACCGGCCTTTCTACAATGCTGCCCATGTTTGTTCATTTGCGCCTGCACTCCGAGTTTTCCGTCGTCGACGGAACCACCCGTATCAATTCCATCATCAAGGCGGCCGCGGCAGACGGACAGGCCGCGATGGCGCTGACCGACTACAACAATATGTTCGGCGCCATCAAGTTCTACAAGGAAGGTCGGGGCAAGGGAGTCAAGCCCGTGCTCGGGACCGAAATCCAGCTGGAAGGCGAGGAGGGCAGCCCCGCTTCGCGCCTGATCCTGCTGGTGCAGAACAAGGTCGGTTACCACAACCTGTGCGAGTTGCTGGCGCGCGGCTGGACGCGCAATGTCGTCAAATCCCAGGCGGTCTACACCTGGGAATGGCTGCAGGAGCTGGGCGAAGGCCTGATCGTGCTGTCGGGCGCCCAGGCCGGCCCCGTGGGCCAGGCGCTGATGCGCGGCGACATGGCGGGGGCGGCCAACCAGGCGCTGCGCCTGGCGGCAATGTTTCCGCATCGCTTTTACATGGAGTTGCAGCGCGCGGGCCGCGCCGACGACGAAGCCCATGTGCTTGCGGCCGCGCAGCTGGCTTCGCGCCTGAACCTGCCGGTGGTCGCCACCCACCCGATCCAGTTTGCCGGCCCCGACGACTACGAAGCGCACGAAGCGCGGGTGTGCATTGCCGAAGGCGAGATTCTCGGCAACCCCAAGCGCGTGCGCCGCTTCACGCGCGAACAGCATTTCAAGACCCAGGCCGAAATGCAGGCGCTGTTTGCCGACCTGCCCTCGGCCCTGGCCAACAGCGTGGAAATCGCGCGCCGCTGCAGCCTGACGCTGGTGCTGGGCGCGCCGCAGCTGCCCAACTTCCCCGTGCCCGAAGGCATGACGATGGAGTCGTTCTTCCGCCAGGAGTCGTTTGACGGCCTCGAAGTGCGGCTAGCGCTGCTCTATCCCGACGTCGCCAAGCGCGACGCCCAGCGCGCGCGCTATGTAGAGCGGCTGGAGTTCGAGCTCAACACCATTTTGAAGATGGGGTTTCCGGGCTACTTCCTGATCGTGGGCGACTTCATCAAGTGGGCCAAGAACAACGGCTGCCCGGTGGGGCCGGGCCGGGGTTCGGGCGCCGGCTCGCTGGTCGCCTACGTGCTCAACATCACCGATTTGGATCCGCTGGAATACAACCTGCTGTTCGAGCGCTTCCTGAACCCCGAGCGGGTGTCGATGCCTGACTTCGACATCGACTTCTGCCAGTCCAACCGCGACCGCGTGATCGACTACGTCAAGCAGCGCTACGGCCGCGACGCCGTGAGCCAGATCGCGACCTTCGGCACCATGGCCGCGCGCGCCGCCATCCGCGACGTGGGCCGGGTGCTCGACATGAGCTATACGTTCTGCGACGGCATCTCCAAGCTGATCCCGAACAAGCCCGGCCTGCATGTCACGCTCAAGTACCCGCCCAATCCGAAGAAGGAAGGCGACAAGTACACCTATGCGATCGAAGCCGAGCCCATGCTGGCCGAGCGCATCGAGAAGGAAGAGGACGTCAAGACGCTGATCGAGATGGCCCAGCGCCTTGAAGGCATGACGCGCAATATCGGCATGCATGCCGGCGGCGTGGTGATCGCGCCGGGCCGGCTGGCCGACTTCTGCCCGCTGTACCAGCAGCCGGGCAGCGACTCGGCGGTGAGCCAGTTCGACAAGGACGACGTCGAGGATATCGGCCTGGTGAAGTTCGACTTCTTGGGCCTGGCGACGCTGACCATCCTGGAGATCGCGCGCGAATTCATCATGGCCCGCCACAAGGGCCAGGAGAACTTCGCTTTCGAGCGCATTCCGCTGGACGACCACCCGACCTACAAGCTGTTTTCCGAAGGCAAGACCGAAGCGGTGTTCCAGTTTGAAAGCCGCGGCATGCAGGGCATGCTGCGCGACGCCAAGCCCAGCCGCCTGGAGGACCTGATCGCGCTCAACGCGCTGTACCGCCCCGGTCCCATGGACCTGATTCCCAGCTTCGTGGCGCGCAAGCACGGGCGCGAGGTCGTCGAGTACCCGCACCCCATGGTCGAGAAGGTGCTGGCCGAGACCTACGGCATCATGGTCTACCAGGAGCAGGTGATGCAGACCGCCCAGGTGCTGGGCGGCTACTCGCTGGGCGGCGCCGACTTGCTGCGCCGCGCCATGGGCAAGAAGAAGGCCGACGAGATGGCCAAGCACCGCGAGCTGTTCCGCGAAGGTGCTTCCAAGAACGGCCTGACGCAGGAAAAGGCCGACGAAGTCTTTGACTTGATGGAGAAGTTCGCGGGCTACGGCTTCAACAAGTCGCATGCCGCCGCGTATTCGTTGCTCGCCTACCACACGGGCTGGCTCAAGGTCCACTACACGGCCGAGTTCTTCTGCGCCAACATGACCGTGGAAATGGACGACACCGACAAGCTCAAGGTGCTCTACGAAGACGCGCTGAAGATGGGCCTGAGCTTCGAGCCGCCGGACGTCAACCGCGGCCGCTACCGCTTCGAGCCCGTGACCGACAAGGTGATCCGCTACGGCCTGGGCGCCGTCAAGGGCGGCGGCCAGGCCGCGATCGAGGCCATTGTGGCCGCGCGCGAAGGCACGGGAACCGGCCCCAGGGGCACGGAGAAGGGTCCGTTCAAGTGCCTGTTCGACTTCTGCCTGCGCGTGGACCGCACGCGGCTGAACAAGCGCACGCTGGAAGCCTTGATCAAGGCCGGGGCGTTTGACGCCATCCACCAGAACCGCGCGGCGCTGGTCGCGTCCATAGACACCGCGTTCGAGTTCGCCAACGCAACCCATGCCAACGCCAACCAGGGCGGCCTGTTCGACATGATGGGCGACGACGCCGTGGGCTCGAGCACGCAGGAGCCCGAACTTGCCGAGCGCATGCCATGGGGCATCAAGGAACGACTGACGCTGGAGAAGACCGCGGTCGGCTACTACCTCTCCGGCCATCTTTTCGATGAAGTCGAGACCGAAGTGCGGCGCTTCGTGCGCACGCGCATCGAGGAGATGCGCGACAGTCGCGAGCCCCAGGTCATGGCCGGCATCATCAGCGACTTCCGCGCCATCACCGGCCAGCGCGGCCGCCTGGGACTGTTCAAGATCGATGACAAATCGGGAGTGATCGAAGCATCGGCCGACGAAGCCGTGCTCAACGCGCACAAGGAACTGCTCAAGGAAGACGAGTTCGTGGTCGTCAGCGGCCGGCTGCAGCTCGACCACTTCAGCGGCGGACTGCGCATGAAGGTCCAGCAGCTGTGGAGCCTGTCCGATGCGCGCTGCAAGTTCGGGCGCTACCTGCAGGTCAGCGTGGGCGAAGTCATGCCCGACGTGCTGCGCGTGCTGGGCGACTTCCCCGCGCGCCGCGTGGAGCACGAGCAGGCCGAGCCTGTGGTGCACGGCCTGCGCGTGCGCCTGGGTCTGCGCTGCGAGTCGCCGCGGGGCGCGGCTGTGGCGGAGTTGCAACTGGGCGACAGCAGCCGCTTCTACCCCAGCGATGCGGCGCTTGCGGCCTGGACGGCGCAGGCCGGCAGCGGCCACGCGACGGTCATTTACGAGTGAAAAAGAGAGGGTTTGCGCGGCTGTGGTGGAAATGCTGCACGCGCAGGCTTGAAATTGCTGTTTCCCTTCCCATCTGGGAAGACAAAAGAGCCTGTCCGGCTCGCTAGAATGAATTCATGGCAACACAACCCCCTTCCATTCCACCAAAGCCCCCCACGGGGCCAGGCGCAGACGACGCTGATTCGGTCGTAATGGAGCGGCGCGCCCAGCGTGTGCAGCCCCCCAAGATGTACCAGGTCGTCATGCTCAATGACGACTACACGCCGATGGAGTTCGTCATTGCCGTGCTCCAGGAGCTGTTCAGCAAGGACCGGGAAACCGCGACCCAGATCATGCTCAAGATCCATCTCGACGGTCGCGGCATTTGCGGAGTCTTTCCGCGCGATATCGCTGCCACCAAGGTCGATCAGGTGCATCAGGCCGCGCTGAAAGCGGGTCATCCACTACAGGCAACGTTGGAGCCTGTTGAATAAGCTGCAACCGCCCCGATTTATCTCCATAATGAAATCACGCAAGCCAAAAGGAGTCCTCTCATGATTGCCCAGGAACTGGAAGTCAGCTTGCACATGGCCTTTGTCGAGGCCCGTCAGCAGCGCCACGAGTTCATCACCGTGGAACACCTTCTGCTCGCGCTGCTCGACAACCCCAGTGCTGCCGAAGTGTTGCGCGCCTGCTCGGCGAGCATTGACGATCTGCGCGCATCGCTGTCCAACTTCATCAAGGACAACACGCCGCAGGTCGCCGGTAGCGACGAAGTCGATACCCAACCCACGCTGGGCTTCCAGCGTGTGATCCAGCGCGCCATCATGCACGTGCAGTCCACGGGCAATGGCAAGAAGGAAGTCAACGGCGCGAACGTGCTGGTGGCGATCTTCGGCGAAAAGGATTCGCATGCGGTCTACTACCTGCACCAGCAGGGCGTGACGCGCCTGGACGTGGTCAATTTCATTGCCCACGGCATCAAGAAAAGCGAACCGCCGGAAGCCACCAAGTCCGAGGGCCAGCCCGAAGGCGAAGAGGGCGGCAACAGCGAGCGCCAGGAAAAGGCCTCGCCGCTCGAGCAGTTCACGCTCAACCTGAACCAGGCGGCGAAGGAAGGCAAGATCGATCCGCTGATCGGTCGCAACTACGAAGTCGAGCGCACGATCCAGATCCTGTGCCGCCGGCGCAAGAACAACCCGCTGCTGGTGGGCGAGGCCGGCGTGGGCAAGACGGCGATTGCCGAAGGCCTGGCATGGCGCATCACCCAGGGCGATGTCCCCGAGATCCTGGCCGAGGCCGTGGTCTATTCGCTCGACATGGGCTCGTTGCTGGCGGGCACCAAGTACCGCGGCGATTTCGAGCAGCGCCTCAAGGGCGTGCTCAAGTCGCTCAAGGACAAGCCCAATGCGGTGCTGTTCATCGATGAAATCCACACCCTGATCGGTGCGGGCGCGGCTTCGGGCGGAACGCTGGACGCGTCCAACCTGCTCAAGCCCGCGCTGTCCAGCGGCCAGCTCAAGTGCATCGGTGCGACCACCTTCACCGAGTACCGCGGCATCTTTGAAAAGGACGCGGCCCTGTCGCGGCGTTTCCAGAAGGTCGACGTGGTCGAGCCCACCGTGCCCGAGACGATAGAGATCCTCAAGGGTCTGAAGTCGCGCTTCGAGGAGCACCACAACGTCAAGTACGCTGCGGCGGCGCTGCAGGCTGCGGCCGAGCTGTCGGCCAAGTACATCAACGACCGCCACCTGCCCGACAAGGCGATTGACGTGATCGACGAAGCCGGCGCTGCCCAGCGCATCCTGGTGGCGTCCAAGCGCAAGAAGACCATAGGCAAGGCCGAGATCGAGGAAATCGTCGCCAAGATCGCGCGCATTCCGCCCGCGAATGTCTCGAACGACGACCGCAGCAAGCTGCAGACGCTGGAACGCGACCTCAAGAGCGTGGTGTTCGGCCAGGACAAGGCGCTTGAAGTGCTGGCCTCGGCCGTCAAGATGGCGCGCTCGGGCCTGGGCAAGGGCGACAAGCCCATTGGCTCTTTCCTGTTCAGCGGCCCCACGGGCGTGGGCAAGACCGAGGCCGCCAAGCAGCTGGCGTTCATCATGGGCGTGGATCTGATCCGCTTCGACATGTCGGAGTACATGGAACGCCATGCGGTGAGCCGCCTGATCGGTGCGCCTCCGGGCTACGTTGGTTTCGACCAGGGTGGCCTGCTGACCGAAGCCATCACCAAGAAGCCGCATGCGGTGCTGCTGCTCGATGAAATCGAGAAGGCGCATCCCGACATCTTCAACGTGCTGCTGCAGGTCATGGACCATGGCACGCTCACGGACAACAACGGACGCAAGGCCGACTTCCGCAACATCATCATCATCATGACGACGAATGCGGGTGCCGAGACCATGAACAAGGCCAGCATCGGGTTCACCAACCCGCGTGCTGCCGGGGACGAAATGGGCGACATCAAGCGCCTGTTCACGCCCGAGTTCCGCAACCGTCTGGACGCGATCGTGGGCTTCAAGTCGCTCGACGAGCAGGTCATCATGCGCGTGGTCGACAAGTTCCTGCTGCAACTGGAAACCCAGCTGGCGGAAAAGCGTGTCGAAGTCACGTTCACCGACAACCTGCGCAAGCACCTGGCCAAGGCCGGCTTCGATCCACTGATGGGCGCGCGTCCGATGCAGCGCCTGATCCAGGACACCATCCGCCGCTCGCTGGCCGACGAACTGCTGTTCGGGCGCCTGGTGGACGGTGGTCGTCTGGGCGTCGACTGGGTCGAGGGCGAAGGCGGCGCTGCGGGCGAAGTGCAGCTGGATATCCAGCCGTTGTCGCGCAAGGAGCGTGGCCGCTCGGAACCGGCCGAACCCGAAGAAGCCACGGCCGATTGAGCGCGTGACGCTTTGACCCTCTCAAGCCGACAGCCTTGCGCTGTCGGCTTTTTATTTTTTTCAAAGGCCTTCAAGTGCAATGGTTCAGCGATTTCTGGAACGCCGAGAACACCCACTCGATGTTCTGGCTGATTTGGTCGGTGTATGCACTGGTGATAGGCGTCTGGGTGCTGATGCAGCGCAGCGCGCCCGTTGCCACGCTGGGCTGGCTGCTGGCGCTGGCGGCGCTGCCCGTGGGCGGGCTGGGCGTCTATTATTTCTTCGGACCGCAGCGGCTCAAGCGCCAGCGCAACAAGCGGCTGCGCAGCCGCAAGTCCTCGCGGCTGCGCATGAGCGCGGCGCGGCTGCGCGAGCATGTGCCGGCCGCGACCGTGCGCTTGCAACAGGTCGCGCGGCTGGTGAGCCGCACGGCCGATTTTCCGGTCAGCAGCGCCGAGCGCATGGATCTGTTGGTCGGCGGCGATCGGACCTATGACGCCATCCTTGAGGCCGTGCGCGCGGCGCGCCACCATGTGCACCTCGAGTACTACGTGTTCGAGCCCGACCAGACCGGTACGGCCCTGATGAACGCGCTGGTCGAGCGCGCGCGCGCCGGCGTCAAGGTGCGCATGCTGGTCGACTCCATGGGCTCCAAGAAGATACGCCGCAAGTTCTACGCGCCGCTGGTCGAGGCCGGCGGCGAGTTCGCGTTCTTCCATCCCTCCAAGATAGGCCGGCGCCTGCGCCCGGTGATCAACTTCCGCACCCACCGCAAAATCCTGGTCTGCGACGGCAAGATAGGGTTCACGGGCGGGGTCAACATCACCGATGAGGAAGACAAGCGGGTGATGGACTGCGCCTACCACGACGTGCATCTGCGGCTTGAAGGCCCGGTGGTCAACTGGCTGCAGACCGTGTTTCTCGAAGACTGGTCGTATGCGCTGGAGCGCAGCCACCCGGTCGAGCCTCCGGACCTCGATGTCTTGCTGCCCGACATGAAAGAAGGCCAGCATGCGGTGCAGATCGTCAGCTCGGGCCCCGACAACCGGCTTGAAGCCATTCACCGCGCCTATGTCGCGGCGATCAACGCCGCCGATGCGCGCGTGTGGCTGACCACCCCGTATTTCGTGCCCACCGAAGCGGCGATGACGGCGCTGACCAACGCCGCGCTGCGCGGCGTCGACGTGCAGCTGCTGGTGCCCGAGAAGTCCGATTCGTTCATCGTCACCATGGCCGCGCGCTCCTACTTCGACGAACTGATTGCCTGCGGCGCCAAGGTCTACGAATACCGCGCACGCATGCTGCATTCCAAGACCCTGGTGGTCGACGACTGTCTGGCGATCATAGGCACGGCGAATTTCGACCACCGCAGCTTCTTTCTCAACTACGAAGTCTGTGCGATCGGCTACGGCCCCAAGCTCAACGGCGACCTGGCCACGCAGTTCGTGCTTGATCTGGAGAACGCGCGCCTGGTGCACTACGAACGCAAGCAGCGCTTCTTCCCGCGGCTGGGCGATTCGATAGCAAGGCTGTGTTCGCCTTTGCTTTGATACGCTGAGGCCAGCCATTCCCGGGCATACTTCGGGCATGGCTGATACCACTTTCTTCTGGCACGATTACGAAACCTTCGGTGCCCAACCCCGCTATGACCGTCCGGCCCAGTTTGCCGGCATACGCACGGACATGGAGCTCAACGAAATCGGCGAGCCGCTGGCGCTGTATTGCCAGCCGGTCAATGATTACCTGCCCGATCCGCAGTCCTGTCTGATCACCGGCATCACGCCGCAGCAGTGCGTGGCCCAGGGCGTGCCGGAACATGAATTCGCGGCGCGCATCGAGGAAGAATTCGCCAGCCCGGGAACGGTGGGCGTGGGCTACAACTCGATTCGTTTCGACGACGAGATCACGCGCTTCATGTTCTGGCGCAACCTGATCGATCCCTATGCGCGCGAATGGCAAAACGGCTGCGGCCGCTGGGATCTGCTGGATGTGGTGCGCATGGTGTACGCGCTGCGCCCCGACGGCATTGTCTGGCCGCGCAAGGAAGACGGCACGGTGAGCTTCAAGCTCGAAGACCTGGCGCGCGCCAACGGCCTGGTGCACGAGCAGGCACATGACGCGGTGAGCGACGTGCGCGCGACGATTGCGCTGGCACGACTGATACGCCAGCACCAGCCGCGGTTGTTTGACTATGCGTTCAGCCTGCACAAGAAGGACCGCGTGCTGCAGGAGCTGGGCCTGCCCGCCGTGGCCGCGCATGCCAAGCCTTTTTTGCATGTCTCGGGCATGTTTGGCGCGGCGCGCGGCTGCATCGCCGTGATGTGGCCGCTGGCCACGCACCCGGCCAACAAGAACGAAATCCTCGCCTGGGACCTGTCGCAGGATCCGTCGGAACTCGCCCACCTGGGCGTCGACGAGCTGCGCCTGCGCATGTTCACGCGCGCCGCCGATCTGCCCGAAGGCGTGGCGCGGCTGCCCATCAAGAGCATCCATGTCAACAAGTCGCCGATGGTCGTCAGCAGCCTGAAGACGCTGAGCCCGGCCATGGCCCAGCAATGGGGCATAGACATGGAGCAGTCGCTGCAGTACGCGGCCGTGGCGCGCGACCTGCCCGACATGAGCGCGCTGTGGAAGCAGGTGTTCCAGCGCCCGGCAAACGGCACGCCGGTCGATCCCGACCAGGATCTCTATGGCGGCTTTGTCGGCAATGAAGACCGGCGCCGGCTCAACCATTTGCGCTCGCTCACGCCGCTGGAGCTGGCCATGGACCGCACGGGCTTCGATGATGCGCGCCTGGGCGAGCTGGTGTTTCGCTATCGCGCGCGCAACTTCGCCGACACGCTGTCGCCCGAAGAGCAGCAGCGCTGGGTCGCGCATTGCGCGGCCTGCCTGCTCGACGGCAAAGGCGGGGCGCGCACGTTTGACCAGATGTCGGCCGCGATCGACGCGCTGTTTGAAACCGCCGACGAGCGCGGCACGGAAATCCTCGAGGCGCTTTATGAGTACGCGGAAGCCATAGTGCCGGAGGCTTGAGTCATTGTCTTGCCGTCCGCGGCAAGCTGACACCCACCGGTGTTGCCGTTCGCCCTGAGCCTGCCTCGCCGGCCGCGTCTGAGGGTGAACGCAGAACCTCAGCCAAACCGCAACACCGTTTCAAGGCCGGGCTGCAAGCGCAGCATCCCAAGCCAGCTCACATTCCCCCAAAGAACTGATAGCACACCGCAATCGCCGCCACCACGCCGGCGAACTCGGCAATCAGCGCGCAGCCCACGGCGTGGCGCGCGCGCTGTATGCCCACCGCGCCGAAGTACACGGCCAGCACATAGAACGTGGTCTCGGTGCTGCCCTGGATGGTGGCCGCCGCCAGCGCGGCAAAGCTGTCAACGCCCTGGCTTTGCATGGTTTCAATCAGCATCGCGCGCGCGGCGCTGCCCGAGAACGGCTTGACCAGCGCCGTGGGCAGGGCATCGACAAAACGTGCATCCCAGCCGCCGGCATCGACCAGCCAGCGTATTCCCGACAGCGCGTAGTCGAGCGCGCCCGAAGCGCGAAACACGCCGACCGCGCACAGCATGGCCACGAGGTAGGGCAGCAGTCCCCTGGCAAGGTCGAAGCCTTCCTTGGCGCCTTCGATGAAACTGTCATAGACCGCCACCTTGCGCCAGGCGCCCAGGCAGACAAACAGCATGATCAGGCCGAACAGCGTGAGGTTGCCCAGCAGCGAGGACAGCGAGGCCAGCGCCGCGCCGCTGAGCGTGGCCAGCAGCGCCATGAAGCCGCCGAGCAGCAGCGCACCGGGAATCAGGTAGGCCAGCACCACTGGATCCCACAGGCGCAGACGCTGCATCAGGGCCACCGCCAGCAGGCCGGCCAGGGTCGA
>JBBKVU010000524.1:0-11559 GCA_037968595.1 Comamonas sp. | reverse complement strand
GGCCCAGGCGGCGCGACAGCCGCGCGGCCATGACCATGCCCGCGCCCACGCCTTCGCCGTGGAGCCAGACGCCATAGCCCATTCCGGCTTCCATGGCATGGCCAAAGGTGTGGCCGAAGTTGAGCACGGCGCGCAGCCCGCCTTCGCGCTCGTCCTGGCTCACGACCCAGGCCTTGATCTCCACGCTGCGCTTGACCGCATGCGCCAGCGCCGCCTTGTCGCCGACCAGCAGCGCGTCGAGGTTGTCCTCCAGCCAGGCCATGAATTCCATGTCGGCAATCGGGCCGTACTTGATGACTTCGGCCAGGCCGGCCGCGAGTTCGCGCGGCGGCAAGGTGGCCAGCGTGTCGAGGTCGCAGATCACCAGCTGCGGCTGGTAGAACGCGCCCACCATGTTCTTGCCCAGAGGGTGGTTGATGGCGGTCTTGCCGCCGACCGAGGAATCGACCTGCGACAGCAGCGTGGTCGGCACCTGCACGAAAGGCACGCCGCGCATGTAGCAGGCGGCGGCAAAACCCGTCATGTCGCCGATGACGCCGCCGCCCAGGGCAAACAGCACCGTCTTGCGGTCGCAACCCTGGCCCAGCAAGGTGTCGAAGATCTGGTTGAGCGTCTGCCAGTTCTTGTGTTCTTCACCGTCGGGCAGCGTGACCACATGCACCTGCGGGTAATGCGGCGCCAGCGCGGCCTGCAGCTGGGCGGCATACAGCGGCGCGACGGTTTCGTTGGTCACGATCAGCGCGGCGCGCGCGCGCGGCAGGGCGGCGTAGACCGAAGGATCGGACAGCAGGCCGCTGCCAATCAGAATCGGGTAGGAGCGCTCGCCCAAATCAATATTCACCTGGTGCTGGCAACCTGCCACTGCGCTCAGATCCATTGTTTTCCGTCCGTTCTCAAAAATCACCGCGGGTACGCGTGAGGTGGTCAAAGGCGGCGGCTAGTCGCCCCAAGCGTTCTATCGTAGCCGCAAGCGGCATGCAGCGGCACAGAACATCTATCGCGGCATGGCCATCTCGCCGCCGTGCGGGGCGGGAAAGTCGTACTCGCCGAGTTCGGCCTGCATGGCCAGCTTGCGCACCACCTGGGTCACGGACAGCCGCGCCGTCTTGATCGTGTAGTGCGCCGTCGCCAGATAGAGTGCATGGCGCTGGTGCATCAACTCGCGCAGGCGCACCCCCGGGTCCTGGCCCTTGAGCAGCGGCCGCGTGGTGTCGTTGCGCAGGCGCCGCGCGATGTCGTCGGGCGCGGCCTGCAGATAGAACACCGTCGAGCGCGAATGCAGGTTCAGGCGGTTGGCCTCGCGCAGCACCACACCGCCGCCGGTCGACAGCAGCAGGGGCTGGCGCAGGGCCGTGATCTCGTCGATGACCTGCTGCTCCACATCGCGGAATGCCGCCTCGCCATGCGCGGAGAAATACGCCGCGATGGTGCAGCCCAGGCGCTGCTCGATCACATGATCGCTGTCGACAAAGCCCATGCCCCAGAGCTGGGCAAGCTGCTTGCCGATGGTGGTTTTTCCGCTGCCCGGAAGGCCGATCAATGTGTACATGGGATGAAAAAAATCCGCCCGAAGGCGGATTTGTCTGGAAGTCCGAAGAAGTCGCCGCCGCCGAGCTTAGCGCAAGTGGCGGATGCTGACTTCCGGGCCCATGGAAATGACCCGGATCAGGTCGCAGGCGTACAGGCGGGGTAGCTCACCGGAATGGCGAATTGCTGCACACGGGTACCGGCCGTGAGCTTGAACAGCAGATTGGCGGTTCCCGGTGCCTTGGCATTGGTCAGATTGAATGTCAGAGCCACTTGCGTGCGGGTGTTGGGCGAAGATTGCTCAGGCGCACGCGCATTCAGAGCATCCAGCACGGGCGAGCCGGTGGTGACGCTGGCCGAAGCGATGGTGGACAGCGATTCGACCGACAGCGTGCTGCCGGCTGGCAGGGCAAACCCCTTGACCGTGCCCACACTGCCCGTCCAGATCGCCTTGCAACTCGCATCGAACGCCAGCCCATTGAAGGACGTGACCAGCGAATTGCCGCTGTAGAGACCGCCCTCGCTCACGCTCGTGGCATTGAAATAAATGGTGTCGGAAATGGTCACATCCTTGCCCGCAGCCGCGGAGAAGGCCTGGCCGGTCACCACCACGGGAATGCGCACGCCGTCCAAGGGACGCGGATTCTGCACCTGGTATTCGATGTCGCACAGCCCGTTGACAGTCGTGCAACCACCGCGATCGGACGTGCCTACCCGGCCGTAGATGGTCGTTGCGACCACGGGAAAGCCATTGGCCACGGGGTTGCCATTGGCATCGGAGACGGCCACGCGAATGATGCTCGAGTCACCGGAAATATCGCGGTTGAGCACGTACTTGGTGGCCGACAGATCGAAGGCGCCAGGAACGGCTGTACCGGTGGTCACGGTCAGCGTGTCGGACTGCGTGAGCAGCGTGGAGCCGGTCACGGTGGCCTTCACGACCACCGAGGTCGGCAAGGACTTGGAAGACACCGAAGCAGAGACGACGCCGCTGGCATCGGTCGTGCCGGTGGTGCTGTTGAGCGTCACCACGTTGGCCGGGATCGCTTCGAAGGTCACGCGCACGCCGGGCACGGCCGCGCCCGTGCCATCGACCACCTTGTATTGCAGGATGGCGGTTTCGGAACGGCCGTTGCCGCCCGCGCCGGCAATCACAATGGATTTGTCGGCCGGCACTGCGGCGACAAAGTTCACGCCTTTTGCCAAGCTCTGAGGGTCCACGCCTTCGACCACAGCGCCCGTGACCGCCAGGTTGCGCGAAGCGGCATAGGGCTTGTCGCCCAAGGTTGCCGTCGCGGTGACGGTCGTCGCGCCAAGCGCATCAAGGGCTCCGGCCTTGGCTTCGATCATGGCCTGGCCATTCGCATTGGTCAAGGCCGTGGCTGCCGTCGGTGTGAACTGCAGCAGTCCCGCACCACTTTCAGCAAAGGTCACGACTTCATTGGGCACAGCCGCGCCAGCCGCGGTCTTGAGCGTGGCCAGCAGCTTTACCGAATCGGATGCCGTGAAGGAATTGCTGGCGATGTCCGCACCCGCGCTGGTCTGCAACTGCAATTGCATCACATAGGTTGCGGGCGTCACGCTTCCGCCACCGTCGCTGCCGCCAAACCCCGGCGTGCCGCCGCTGCCGCCACCTCCGCCGCAAGCCGCCAGGGCCGCGGTCATCACCACCGCCAATACACAGTTATAGATCTTCATACTTGTCTCTCAATGGAAAAATCAGCGCGCGCTCTTGTTCTGCATCAGCATCTTGGGCGTGATGAAGACCAGCATTTCCCGCTTCGACGTCTCGCGCGTGCGGCTCTTGAACAGATTGCCCAGAACCGGCACATCGCCGAGCAACGGCACCTTGGTCTCGTTGTTGGTTTCTTCCATCTCGAAGATGCCGCCAATCACCACCGTGCCGCCGTTCTCGACCAGCACCTGCGTCTGGATATGTTTGGTGTCGATCGCCACGCCCTGGCTCGTGGTCTCGCCACGGCTGTCCTTGTTGACGTCCAGATCCAGAATGATGTTGCCTTCGGGCGTGATCTGCGGCGTGACTTCGAGCTTGAGCACGGCCTTCTTGAAGGCAATCGTGGTTGCGCCATTGGGCGCCGTGACGGCGTAGGGGTACTCCGTGCCCTGCTCTATCAGCGCCTTGGTCTGGTCGGCGGTGATCAGCCGCGGGCTGGACACTACCTTGCCGTTGCCATCGGCTTCCATGGCCGAGAGTTCCAGCGTCAGAAAGCGGTTGGCGGCCGAATTGAAGATCGACAGCGCAAACGTGCCCGCCGACTGCACGTTGGACAGCGAGGCCGGCAGGTTCACGAACGTGCCCGAGGTGTCGACGGTGCCGCCGGCTCCGCCGGTCGCTGTCGCATTGCCGTAGTTCGTGCCTATGCCCACGCGGTTGCCACCGCCTATCGAATAGCCGCCGTTGCCGCCGTTCTGCGCGCGCAGGTCGCCGCCGCCGAGCTTCACGCCCAGCGAGCGGCCAAAGGTGTCGCGGGCTTCGACGATGCGCGCTTCGATCAGCACCTGGCGCACGGGAATGTCCAGTGTCGCCAGCAGGGTCTTGACCTCTTCGAGCTTGTTGGCGGTGTCGGTCACAAACAGCTGATTGGTGCGCGGCTCGGCAATCGCCGAGCCGCGTTCCGACAGGAAGCGCGTGGTCGAACCGCTGCCGCCGGAATTGCTCGCGATCTGGGTGATCATGTCCGTGGCCTTGGCGTAATTGAGCTGGAAGCCCTGCGTGCGCAGGGGCTCGAGCTTTTGAATCGCCAGCGCCGCCTCATAGTCCTTCTTGGTGCGTGCGTCGATTTCGTCCTTGGGCGCGATCCACAGCACCGAGCCCGACTTGCGCATGCCCAGGCCCTTGGCGTCCATGATGATCTGCAGCGCCTGGTCCCAGGGCACGTCCTTGAGACGCAGGGTCAGCGAGCCCGTGACGGTGTCGGAGGTCACGATATTGAAATTGGTGAAATCCGCAATGACCTGCAGCAGAGAACGCACTTCTATGCTCTGGAAGTTCAGCGACAGCTTCTCCCCGGTGTAGCCCGGGCCCTGGCTCAGCTTGGTCGGATCGACCTTCTTCTGGCGCACTTCAATCACAAACTGGTTATCGCTCTGATAGGCGCTGTGCTCCCAGTCGCCCGTGGGCTCGATGCGCATGCGCACGCGGCCACCGGCTTCGGTCGTGGTGATGGTCTGCACCGGCGTGCCGAAGTCGGTCACGTCCAGCTTGCGGCGCAGGCCTTCGGGCAGCGAGGAGCGCAGGAAGTCGGCAATCAGCGCCTTGCCTTCCTGGCGCAGATCGACGGCCACCTGATTGTTGACCAGGCCCACCACGATGCGCCCGGAGCTGTCGGGGCCGCGGCGGAAGTCGACGTCGCGTATGGGCTGGACATCGCTGCTGGCCGACCGGCCGGCAAACACGCGCGGCTCGGCCACGGCCTGGGCGGTCGCCGCCGAGGGCACGGGTGCCAGAATGACGAACAGACTGTTGCCCTGGATGTCGGTCCGATAGGAAGTCGCTGTCTTGAGATTGAGCACCACGCGCGAGCGTCCGCCGGCTTCGACCACATTGACCGACTTGAGATTGCCCTGGTTGAGTTCGACCTGCGTCTGTCCGGTGGCGTTCTGCGTGCCCGGGAAGTCCAGCGCGATGCGCGCCGGCGACTGGATGGCAAATCCTGCAGGCGGCTTGGCCAGCGGCTCGGACAATTCTATGCGCAGCACTTCGCTGCCATCCTGCAGCGAGCCCGCGACCGACTGGATGGCGCCCTGGGCAAATGCGCAAGTCGAAAGCAGCAGCCCCGCCGAAACCACGGCGTGTCGGCACTGCGCCAGGAGGCCCTGCGCCAGGTGGCCCTGCGCCAGGTGGCCCTGCGCCAGAATGCCCTGATTGTTTTTCATCATTTCTGTGTCTCCTGCAACACCAGTTCGGTATTGCGCTCAATCCACTCTCCCGTGACATCCTGGATGATTTCACGCAGCTGGATCGAGTTTTCCGTGATACGGATGATTTTTCCGTAGTTCTGGCCGAGGTAATTGCCGACCCGCACCTGATAGAGCAGACGGTCCACCTTGACCAGGGCAGTTGGCTGGCCCTGCTTTTGCAGGCTGCCGACCATTGCCATTGCGTCCAGCGGCATGGCTTCGAGCGGTTCCTTGCGGCGATTGAGTTCGGACTGCATCAAGCCGGCCTGCCCGCCCTGCTGGGCGGCGTCGCGCCGCAGCGCCTGCGTGAGCTTGGCGGATTCAAAGGGATCGGCGCCACCGTCCACCGTATAGGTCTGCGGCTGGAATTTCTTCGGCTCCTCGATCGGGGTGATACGGGGCCTTGCCTGGGCGCGCTGCTGCGCCATCCATTGCTGCAGCTCTTCCTGCTCGGTGTTGGAGCAGGCGCCGAGCAGCACGGCGGACAGTCCCAGCGCCAGGATCAGCAGTCGTTGATGCATTATTTTTTCTTCCCCGCAGCCGCCTGCTTCTGCGTTGCGATCTCATCCGCATCGAGGTAGCGGAAAGTGCGTGCAGTCGCATCCATCGTCAGCGTGCCGTTGCCATCTTTTGCGACCGGCGCAATGGCAATGTTGTTGAGCGTCACGATGCGCGACAGGTGGGCGATATCGGACGCGAAGGCGCCGATGTCGTGATAGCGGCCCGTGACCTTGAGCGCGATGGGCAGCTCGGCGTAGTAGTCCTTGACCACCATCTGGCCCGGGCGGAACAGTTCGAACTGCAGGCTGCGGCCCAGGCCCGCCTGGTTGATGTCGGACAGCAGCGCCGCCATTTCGGCCTTGCTGGGCAGCTGCTTCTCGAGCTGGATCACGTACTGCTGAACCTGCTCGCGCTGCTGCTTGAGGGCATCCAGGCTCACGGCCTTGGTCAGCTTGGTCTGGTAGTCCTGGCGCAGCGTGGCTTCGCGCTGCTGCTCGACGACCAGTTCATCGCGGTAGTCGCTGAGGAGCACAAACCACAGCACGACCGCGACACCGACGGCAATCGCGATGCACAGTAGCGTGCGCGGCACGACCGGCCATTGCGACGGGTCGTTGGGATGGAGGTTGCTGAACTGCTTCTTGAGTTCGGCCTGCAGCCGGGAGAAGTCCGGGCCGCTGCGTTTTTTCTTGACCATCGCTTATCTCCCGCCCGCGGCTGGCGCAGCGCTGTCCATCGCCTTTTGCGCTTCGCTGGTGCGCATCAGCCGAAAGCGCAGATTGAACGCGGCCACGCGCCGCTGGTCCTTGGGAGTCAGGGCCAGATTGGTCGCGACAATTTCAGTGAGTTCCGGCTTGGAAAACCACGGCGTGTTCTCGGACAGGTTGCGCAGCATCTCCGAGACCCGCTCGTTGGACTGCGCCATGCCCTGCATGCTGATCACCTGGTCGTCCTGCTTGAGGCTGGTGACGTAGACGCCGTCGGGCAGCTGGACCACGAGTTCATGCAACAGGTGGACCGGCAGATTGCGGTCCGACTGCAGATCCTCGACGGCCTTCTGGCGCGCGCGCAGGGCGGTGATTTCATTTTCCAGGCCGGCAATCTCCACGATCTGCTTTTCCAGCACTTTGATTTCCGATTGCAGCAGGCTGTTCTTGGTCTGCTGGTCGGCAATCATGCTCTGCAGCATTGAATAGATCAGCCCCGCGATCAGCAGCCCACCCATGAACGACAGCAGCATCGTCGTCTGGAACATCTGCTTGCGCCGCTTGCGCGCCGCTTCGCGGTGGGGAAGTAGATTGATCAATATCACTGGAGAAACCTTCTCAGTGCCAGGCCGCAGGCGGTCAGATACGACGGAGCCTCGCGCGCCATCTTCTTGAGCCGCACATTGCTGCCGATCTGCATGCTCTCGAACGGGTTCACCAGAACGCAGGCAAAGTTCGTGTGCTGGGTGATGGCCTCGACCAGCCCGGGCAAGGGCGCCGAGCCGCCGGCCAGCAGGATATGGTCGACGCGGTTATAGGGTGTGCTGGTGAAAAAGAATTGCAGGGCGCGCGCGACTTCCTGCGTCATGCTTTCGACAAACGGCTTGAGCACGACCTGCGGATAGTCTTCGGGCAATTCGGCATTGCGTTTCTTGGCTTCGGCTTCTTCCAGCGAAAAGCCGTACTGGCGCGCAATCAGCTGCGTCAACTGGGCGCCGCCAAACGCCTGATCGCGCTCATAGAGCACTTCTTCGTTGCGCAGGACCTGCATGCTGGTGGTCAGCGCACCGACCTCGAACAGCGCGACAATTGCATCCTGGCCCTTTTTCGGCAGGTTATCGATCAGCCGGCGCGCGGCCAGGCGCGCGCAATGCGATTCGATATCGACGATCACGGGCGTCAGACCCGCGGCTTCGGCCAGACCCTGGCGGTCCTGGACCTTCTCGCGGCGCGAGGCCGCGATCAGCACATCGACATCGCCGGGCGAGTTGGCCGTCGGGCCGATCACGCAGAAGTCCAGACTCACTTCGTCCAGCGAAAAGGGAATGTACTGATTGGCTTCGGATTCGACCTGGACTTCGAGCTCCTGCTCGCTCATTTCGCCCGGCAGGGAAATCCGCTTGGTGATCACGGCCGAGGGCGGCAGCGCCATGGCGACGTTCTTGCTGCGCGTGCCGCTTTTCTTCACCAGCCGGCGCAGTGCTTCGGCGACTTCGTCGAATTTCTCGATGTTTCCGTCGGCAATCCAGCCGCGCTCCAATGGCTCTATGCAGCAGCGCTCCAGTACCAGAGCCCCCGACGCATCGCGGCCAAGTTCGACCAGCTTGATGCTGGAAGAACTGATGTCAATACCTAACAAAGATGCAGGCTGGCGACTGAACAGGGAACCTACTGTGATCAACGTGCCCTCCCGAGCCTGTAAGAAATGCAACAAGGTCTCACATTTCGCGTTGATGCTATCAGCAAGACCTTGGTGCAACCAAGATGGTTGTATCAACTGTATCCGCATTACGTGGCCTAAATAAGACGTTTGCCTGCGAAGGAATCCACACTTCGTCGACACTTGGCGCACGCCAGTTCCGGCTGGGGCGTTTCTCCCCCATGGCATTCTCTTTCTGTGGAGCACCCGAATCACGGTGATTTTTATAATGCCAGTTCTTCTCCTTATGCTGCGCCATGCCGACTTCTGAAAAAACCGACAAGTCCCCGCCGTCTCGCGCGTCCTCTCCCCGCTCCTCCTACCACTGGTTCACCAAGGTCCTGTTCGGGCTGATTGGGCTGGCGGTGGCCGTCGCTGCGGGTTTGCTGCTGACCGTGGCCGTGGCGCTGGCAATGGCCTACCCCAACCTGCCCGATGTCTCCGAGCTCGCCGACTACCGCCCCAAGCTGCCGCTGCGCATCTATTCGGCCGAAGGCGCGCTGCTTGGCGAGTTCGGCGAGGAGCGCCGCACGCTGACGCCTATCCAGGAAATCCCCAAGGTCATGACCGATGCGGTGCTGGCGATTGAAGACACGCGCTTCTTCGAGCATGGCGGCGTCGACTACAAGGGCATTGCGCGCGCCGTGCTGGTCAACCTGGGCGCAGGCGGCAAGAGCCAGGGTGCGTCCACCATCACCATGCAGGTCGCGCGCAACGTCTATCTTTCCTCGGAAAAGACGTTCACCCGCAAGATCTACGAAGTGCTGCTGACGTTCAAGCTCGAGCATCTGCTGACCAAGAACCAGATCCTCGAGATCTACATGAACCAGATCTATCTGGGCAACCGCGCCTATGGATTCGCGGCCGCGTCCGAAGCCTATTTCGGCAAGCCGCTCAAGCAGATCTCGATTGCCGAAGCCGCGATGCTGGCCGGCCTGCCCAAGGCGCCGTCGGCCTACAACCCGATCAGCAATCCCAAGCGCGCACGCAGCCGCCAGCTCTACATCATCGAGCGCATGGAGGAAAACGGCTTCATCACCTCGGCCGAAGCCCAGCAGGCCAAGCAGGAGGAGCTCAAGATCAGCTCGGGCAGCAACAACACCCGCGTGCACGCCGAATACGTGGCGGAAATGGCGCGCCAGCTGATCTACGCCCAGTACGGTGCCGAGGCCTATACGCGCGGCATCAATGTCTACACCACGCTCAACGCGGGTGAACAGGACGCGGCCTATACCGCGCTGCGCAAGGGCATCATGGATTACGAGCGCCGCCAGCATTACCGCGGCCCGGAACGCTTCATCGCCCTGCCCCAGGACCCCGAGGAGCAGGAAAACGCGATTGACGACGTGCTGGCCAACCATCCCGACAACGGCAACGTGATGTCGGCCGTGGTGCTGGACGCCAACCCGCGCAAGATCGTCGCCACCCGTGCCGACGGCGAGAAGTTCGAGATCACCGGCGACGGCCTCAAGCCGGCCCAGTCGGGCCTGAGCGACAAGGCGCCGCCCAACACCAAGCTGCGTGCCGGTGCCGTGATCCGCGTGGTCAAGACGCCGAAGAACACCTGGGAAATCACCCAGCTGCCCGAAGTCGAAGGCGCCTTCATTGCGCTCGAGCCGAAAACCGGTGCCATCCGCGCGCTGGTCGGCGGCTTCGACTTCGGCAAGAACAAGTTCAACCACGTGACCCAGGCCTGGCGCCAGCCCGGCTCGAGCTTCAAGCCGTTCATCTACTCGGCCGCACTGGAAAAGGGCTTCTCGCCGGCGACGATGATCAACGACGCGCCCATCTTCTTCAGCGCCGGCACCACCGGCGGCCAGCCCTGGGAGCCGAAGAACTATGACAGCCGCTATGACGGACCGATGAGCATGCGCACCGGCTTGAACAAGTCGAAGAACATGATCTCGATCCGCCTGCTGCAGGCAATCGGCCCCAAGTTCGGCCAGGAATGGGTCACGCATTTCGGCTTTGATGCCGACAAGCACCCGCCCTACCTGACCATGGCGCTGGGCGCGGGCTCGGTCACGCCCATGCAGATGGCTGCGGGCTACTCGGTGTTTGCCAATGGCGGGCGCCGCGTCAACCCCTGGCTGATCACGCGCATCACCGACCACAAGGGCCGCGTGCTGTCCGAGTTCCAGCCCCAGCCGCTGGAGCAGTTGCCCGAAGCCATTCCGCCGCGCAATGCCTTCATCATGAACAGCATGCTGCAGGACGTCGCCCGCGTCGGCACCGCGGCGCGCGCCCAGGCCACGCTCAAGCGCCCCGACCTTTACGGCAAGACCGGAACCACCAACGACTCGGTCGATGCCTGGTTCGGCGGCTTTCAGCCCACGCTGGCCGCCGTGACCTGGATTGGCTACGACACGCCGCGCAACCTGGGCTCGCGCGAGACCGGCGGCGGCCTGAGCCTGCCGATCTGGATAGACTTCATGCAGCACGCGCTCAAGGGCGTTCCCGTGGCCGAGATGCCCGTGCCGCCAGGCGTGGTCAATGTGGGCGGCGAATGGTTCTACGAGGAATTCGCGCGCAATGCGGGCGTGAGCAGCCTGGGCGTGCCCGAAGGCGCGACCGAAGGCAGCCCTTCCGCGCCGCCGCCCTCGGAAGAACGCAACCGCATCCTGGACCTGTTCAGAAACTGAAATTCGCTCCCTCCATGAAAAACGCCCCTCGCGAGGGGCGTTTTTCATGTCCGCTGCAGGCGGTTCAGGCGCTGAAGGTCAGCGGCAGATTCGACTGCTGCGAAGCATAGCGGCTCAGGCAGGCAAAGAATTCGCCCTCGCCCTTGGTGTCCAGCCAGCAGGCCTGGTCGGCGTCATAGCGGAAATGAAAGCCGCCGGCCTTGGCCGCCAGCCACACTTCGTGCAGAGGTCTTTGCAGATTGATCACAATCTGGCTGCGGTTGGGAAAGGACAGCGTGACCATGCCGCCCGCGCGCTGGGCGTCGATATCGGCGTCGGATTCGTCATTGATGCGGTCGCATCCCTGCTCCACCGCCAGCAGCAGCTTTTCAGCGCAATCGAGAAATTCTAGGTCGTTCATTACAATCCGCACATGTTGAGAGCTTCCCAAATTCTAGTCAGGTCTTTTGCCCTTGCGCTGTGTGCGGCGTCACTGGGCGCTTGCGGCCAGCGCGGGCCGCTGTATCTTCCCACGGCACCCGAGGCAGCGCAACGCGCCACCTTGCCCGAAACGCTGCGCGCG